>JAUXDC010000332.1 GCA_030618605.1 Holophagae bacterium
GTTTGGTAGCCCTGAGCCTTCATGGAAAAATCGCTGTGAAGGGCGTGTCCAAACTCGTGTGCCAATGTCGACACATCGTCGTACCGGATTTGGAAATTCATCTTGACGAAGGGACGCACACCGTAGCCGGACGCCGAAAAGGCACCGCTGTCCTTGTTCTTCGACGGATAGACGTCTATCCACCCCGACGCCGGATCGAGGCCCTGGGCCAATCGGTCGATGTAGGTCTTGCCCAACGGTCGAAGCGCTTCAAGAATATGCGCGGCACCCTCTGAATAGGTAATCTCGGCAGCAGTGCTCTCGGCCAGAGGCACGTAGAGATCGTAGAGGTGTACCTGTTCCACCTGCATGATTTGTTTCCGCATCGTGATGTAACGGTGGAGCAAGGGCGCATTGGCTCGCACTGTCTCGATCAAATTGCGGTAGACGGCAGGATCAATATCGTCCTTGTCGAGGTAGGCCTTGAGGGCCGAGTCGTAACCGCGCGCCCGGCCGAGAAAGACGTCAAAGGCCGCCTGCCCCCCGAGGGTCGCGGCAAATGTGTTCTCATACCCCTTCAGCGTCTCAAACATACCGGCAACTGCCTGGCGTCGGACCTCGCGGTTTGAAGAGCCCCGCAGGAGACCATAATTGCTGAAACTCAGCTGAACTGTCTCGCCCTTTTCGTCCATGACCTCAGGGAGTTCCATCTCGGAAATCAGCGAGGAGAACGCGTTCTCAGACGGTGACGGCAACTCGTTGAGGTCGATTTGGGCCCACAGATTGTCACCGGCCAACGCCAGCACCTTTTCACCCTCAGGTACCAAGACATGGTCTGCACGGCGGCGCAACTGGTCGATGAACGGCCGAAAGGTCGCCAGGACCGGCTCGGCCAGGTATGCTTTCTCAAGAGCCTCCGCATCTAAAGAGAGAATGGCCTGCCTGAGAGCAGGGCCCTCACCCATCAGATCGTTGGTCATCGTCAGGGCGCGCTGATGCCTGGCAATCACGGCCTGGTTGACGGTGTCCGTGTCGCGCCGCAGATTGGCGTACAAGGTCAATCGGTTGATCAGCTCATCAGCGGCAAAATAGGCTTCGAGGTATTTCGCGAGGCCCTCAGCCGTACCGAGCCCGGTCCGCAGCGAACCCAGTGCCTCGAGCCTCTGCGCGGCGTTCTCAGCTTCTGCCTCCCAGAATTCGTCATCGGCCACCAACACATCGAGCTGCCATTTGTAGACATCCGGAATCGCTGATCGTTCGGCATTGGCATCCGGTTGCCACGCAGGCAGATCCTGGAGCCCCCCGGCCATGACCGAAGCTCCCACCGCAACAAAAAGAACCAGCGCCACTGCACACCGCAAATACCGTTTCATGATCTCTTCCTCCCAGGATCGGAGTGTACGGCATTCCAAGTGTCTTTCGCAGCCACGGCCCCCTCCGCAAGCTGAGGGCTGTGATAGTTTCGGGCGGTTGGCCTTATTTCGTTTTCCTCACACCTGAAGGGACCGGCTATGAACAAGACACTGTTCACCGTTGCGCTCGTCATACTGATCATTCCCACAGCTGCTCTCGCACAGAATGCGGTGGCCGGCACGGCTCTGAACGTCGATGAATCCTCAAGTAACCTCTTTGCCCGGGACACCTTCCGGATCGACACTGTGGTCTGCCCTTTCAAGGGAAAAATTGAGTATGAGCCGGGCGAGATCGAGTGCGGCTTGCTGCAGGTTCCGGAAAACCGTGAGAATCCTGACTCTCGGTTCATCGAGTTGCACTTCGTGAAGCTCAACTCAACCTGGGATGATGAAGAGTCCGACGAGGACATTGATCAGAGCGAAACGGGTCTGGCGCCCGGAAAACGGGACGATCCGATCGTCTACCTCACCGGCGGCCCGGGCGCCCATGCGACCTATTACATCAAGAGATTCAAAGACCACGGCATCCGGAAACATCGCGATATGTACATCCTCGAGCAAAGGGGCATCGGGCACTCCGACGACTTTTGTGATTTCTACACCACGCGAAAGCCGGAAGTGAGCAATGCTGAGACCTTCGAGGAACACCTTGAGGCCGGCCTGGCCGCGATGGCGGATTGCGCGGTCAATGCCGCTGCCCGTGGGGTCGACCTCAGTGGCTACAACACTCTTGAAAATGCGCGTGACGTCAAGGCCCTGAGACTGGCCCTCGGGTTTGACCAATGGAATGTCTGGGGCATCTCCTACGGAACAATCCTTGGCCAGGCCTATATCAAGACCGATCCTGAGGGCATCCGGGCGATTGTCCTGGATGCGATCGTGCCTCTGGATATCCGTGGAAATCCCTGGGCGTGGCGCTCAGTTCAGTGGTATGACCGGGATCTGAAAAAACTCGACGAGCTGTGCCAGGCTCAGCCTGCCTGCGCCAAGCACTATCCGAATCTTGGCGAACGCATCCGTCAGGCCACCCTGTCGGTCAAGGACAACCCAATCATGGTGGAGGTCAAAGACACCGAGAAATTCCCTTTGGGCAAGGCATACATCTTCACCGACGTAGTGGCATTTCTGCCCTTTGTCTTCATGTACGAGCAATCCAACTATCCCGGTCTTCCCGCCCTGATCTACGCCTGGACCGACGCCGTTGAGCGTCGCGACGAGGATGTATTCAAGGCCATCACGACAGTCAGCGGCTCCTTCTTCGGCGGCAGTCAGGGAATGGGCAACGCGATATTGTGCAACGACGGCGATACCGAGGTCCAGGCTATCGCCGGCCGAGAAGATATCAACGACTTTCCCGTACTGGGGGCCGCGATTGCCTCCGAACAGTCCTATCAACGCCGGGCCAACCTGTGTATGGAGCTCGGCATGATCCCGCGGGACCGCGAGGAATTCGCAGCGGTCGAGACCGATCTCCCGGCACTGCTGATCGAAGGCGACATGGATCCCATCACGCCGCCACCGCTGGCCAAGGCCATTCTTCCCGGCTTCTCGAACGGCACCTACGTCGAGTTTCCCTACGCCGGCCACGGACCTTCTCGTTCGGTGAAGTGTGCGGGCGACATGCTCAACGCCTTCTTCGATGACCCGACCGGCGAGCCGGATCTGAGCTGCGTCGATGAGATGGAGGCGCCGGATTTCTACGTGCCCCTGTTCACGACCACTGTGGGACCACGTTTGGCGGCCAAAGCGATGGAGGACAAGAAAAGCCTGGTCATCCCGGGAATCTGGGGTGGCACCAGTCTCCTGATCCCGGTCATGGCATTCCTGGTTCTCACCTTGGCTCCGATCGGCCGCTGGATCGATCGACGCCGTGCTCAGCCGGCGTTTGGCGCCAGAGTGGTCGCCTGGTCTGCCGGATTCTTGGTCGTCGTGTCAGCCGTGGTCATTGGGTCCGCCATCGGGGTGACCTACAAGGCGTTCGAGGCCCTGCTGCTGTTCGGGCTGGTGCCGTGGGCATGGTACGGCTCTGTCGCAGGGCTACTGGCCGGCATTGCCGGGCTCGCCACCGTTGTGCTGACGATCCGGGCTCAAGCGAAAAAGATACTCCCAGTCGGCAGCCTGCTCGGATTCCTATTGACCGGTCTGGCAGCGTTCAGCTTCAGCCTGTTCCTGATCTCTTGGGGCTTGGGTCCGTTCTGACCTGTATGAACCCGGCCTTCTCACCGGTTTTCGTCACGAGGACGTCTACTGAGGACACCGTTTGAAATCAATTGCGCCGGACTGCCCACCGAAGTTTTGCCGACGATGAGCGGGGGTTCTCTCGCCGCTCATCGTGGGACGGCCGCTCGGGTGAGCGTGCGATGTCCGCGTAGATCCCCTCCCGGAACCCCTCCAAAAATGCCTTCTTCACCCGGCGATCCTCGCCGCTGTGGAAGCTGAGAATGGCCACGCGGCCGCCGGCCTTCAAGGCGCCGGGCAAGTGAGCCAGGAACTGATCCAGCAC
>JAUXDC010000041.1 GCA_030618605.1 Holophagae bacterium
CAGGGATCACCAAGACCTTTGCCCCTCGTGTCTCAAACCAGGAAACCCTCTCCTGAAGAGCGTCGATCTGAAGCTGGTAGTCTCCGGGCTTTCTCGGCACTTTGATGTCGAAATGAACTGAGGCCACTGCTCCCGGGGCCACGTTACTCTCGAAATCAACCCGTCTCTCGTTGTAGTCACCCAATTGATGAACTGCCCCGAGCCATCTGTAGGAAAGTCGAACTTTGTAGGCGCTGCCGTCCTTGCTGTCACTCTTCTCGGGAGTCGGCCAGAGGTGGTCGCTCGAGTTCACGACGTCCAAAGCTATTGGGACGACGACTCCTGCCTTGACCGTTCTTGGGAACTCGATGTTCTTCCACTGGAGCTTGAATGCTTCCGAGGGAAGGATTTCAGGGTTGGGTGTCGGGGTGGGAGGGGGCGGTTCTCTCCTTTGCCATTGAAGAGGAACGGGGACGTCCGCGAACAGTGCCAACCTGTATCGATAGAGAGCCTTGACGCCGTGACGAACCAACTGAACATTGGCCTCGTGGGAGCGAATGATCTCACTGTCGGTTGCCGTGCCGAGGCGTATCTTCTCCATGTCGTTGCGGCAGATCGACGACCATCTTTTCTGTGTCGGGAAATGGTTCAAAAATACCAACCATGGTTGCGCAGTGGCGATAAGAATGAGCATGGCCGCGGCGGCGATATTTGCAGGCGATACAGCCGGCTGGGGGCCGGTTTCTCGATGCGGTCCGATGAGAAGCAGTACCAGCAGCACCAGGGTCGTCAATACGATGGGATAACTCGCCGTAATATAGTGCGAAGCGAGTGCCTGTTGAATCCCGGAGTAGGCTCGCCCGATCGCGATCATTCCGTCACTTGCCAACGCCAAGAGAGCAAACAGACCCCAGCGGCGCACCTCCTGCAGCATGCCTTTTTGGAAACACACTCCGAGCACAGCTCCGAGAACTACCAGCAGAACGACTCCCGCCGCGAATGCGGCCTCGGGAGTGGGAAACGCCACGACGCATACCGAGTTGCCGACCAGGGTGGTAAAGAAACTGAGGATTGCTCCAACGGAGGGATTTCCCACGTCACCACCGGAACCACCAAATACCAACGCGCCGACCGCACAGGTTCCCACGAACCACGAGACCGCTATCCACTTTCTGAACCGGGCATGAGAAACGAGGGCGAGGAAACAAACAATGCCGGCGGTGAATCCAGCTCCCCAGGAAAAAGTGGCAACAATTGATGCGATGGCCGCAACCATGACGTGGGCAGGTCGAAGAGCCTGTGGTCGAGTCACCATGAAAACCGCGAGAGTCGCCGAGAACTGGGATAAATTCTGCCCAAATGGATACCCCGACATGAAGTTCTCAAACTGGCCCGCCGAAAACACATGTGCCGCGAAGGGTGCAGCCAATATCATCAGGCGACGATCGGTATCGCGCAGCATCAAAAGGGTGACCCCAAGTGTGCCGAGCGCAGTTATATACGAAAGAACAACCTCCATTCTGACGTTCCAGTCCGTCAGGAGGCCAAGACCAAAGAACACGAATTTGGGGATGAAATTGAGGTGTCCGTTGTAGGGCTTCAATAGCAATGAGAGGTAGTCGCCACCTTGGTAGTAGGCCTCCCACACTTCGATCATGGTCCATTGGTCCCATATCGGCATGTTCGTGACAAGTGGGAAAAAGTGCAGAAAGAGGATCAAGGGAGTGCAGGCTGCGAGGGTCAGGGAGACCGTTGATGCGGATGTCCATGGGGACGTCGTGCTGCCGATGTCGGGTGGAGTCGGATGAGCCGGCGTTGTCTGCTGCGAATCCTGCGTCGTGCCGGCATCGGGGAACGGGTGCGGCGAAGTCATTGAAAGAGGTCCTTCGAGCATCTGAGTCGCAGCAGATTGAATGCGCCCCAATAGATCTCCCTCGATTGGAGCTTTGAGACGCCCAACGTTCGGTCAAAGAAGATGATGGGAGATTCGGCGATTGCGGCCTGCAATTTATGGGCTCGATAGAGCAGTTCAACGAGGAAAGAGTATCCGGTTGACTTCACCCGTTCCAGTTGGAGGCTCCCGAGGGCCTTTCTTCGGTAGAGCCTGAATCCGGACGTCAGGTCGTGGGCAGGAATGCCGAGGAGTTTTGCGGCGTACTTGTTTGCAAGCCAACTCAAGAGAATTCTGCGGATCTTCCAGTTGATCGTACCCCCGTCCCGGATATATCGAGACCCGATGACGATATCGCTGTCTTTGAGCACGGAGAACATCCGAGGGAGATGTACAGGATCGTGGCTCAAATCAGCATCCATGGTTCCAATGATTCCAAAATCGCGTTCCAGCGCCCAGTTCATGCCGGCGAGGTATGCCAAACCAAGGCCGCGCTGCCCTTCACGACGCAGAATATGAAGGTTGGGATACTGCGGAAACAGCCCTTCACAAACAGAAGCTGTATCGTCGGGTGAGTTGTCGTCGACAACAAGAAGATGTGCTTCTTCCAACTGCAAAAAAAAGCGCCTGATAAGCTTGGGGATGTTCTCCCTTTCATTAAATGTCGGCACGATCATGACAGTCGTTTCTTGTGCCCTGCGATCCGGAACATCAAAGCTCATGCGTGTCTAGGATCCAGCGGTTACCGACCAGCTCGAAGTCGTCCTGGATTCAAAGCCGTCGAAAAAGAGCAGGGCGGCACAATCGGAGCTGACGAGCACTGCCCCGTCGATGATCTCGTCGATGCCACCATTGGCCTCGGTGAAGGCCTCTGAGCCGCAGATGTCGGCAAAGGACAGGGCGAAGGCGTCGGTCCCACGTCTCAAATGGAGTGAAGTGATGCCGGAGGCTGTGGGTTGGACTGTGAACTCGGTCTCGAAGACCCAGGCTGCGCTGTCGAGCAGTTGCATCGCACAGGGAGTGGCCAGAGTGCCTGACGTAACGGCGTTCGGAGTCCAGTCCCCGGCCAGGGCCCAGCCGATGCGGCCCTGTGAACTGTTGTCCTGGATCAGGCCGTCGACGGCAGCGGTGCCGACGTTGTTGGTGGTTGCTGAGAGATTCAGTTTCTCACTGTCAAAGGAGATGTCGACAACCACGGTGGCGATATGGGCGGCGCCGCCGTTAACCAAGGTGCCGCACGAGGGGGTGCACGAAGTTGTGTCGGTCCCGGGACGGATGAAGAGCCTGGCCGTCAGGGTTTCGCCGGGGGCGACACAGAAGGTATTGGTGCCGTCGGAGGGGTTGATGATCTCAAGGTCGATCACTCCTCCTGGGGAGGTGGTCTGGGCAATCGCGGTTGTTGTGAAGATTGCCAGAACGACTGTCATTCCAAAAATCACCAAAGGCCCCTGACTGAACAAAAACAAACGGATGTTCGAAGGCGCCATCATAATTCGAACCTATCAGGGGGACTGCCGTAACGCAAATGCCCCGGCATTCGGCCGGGGCGTCGGCTATGGCAGTTTTTGTTCTCAGTAGGAATCGATCTCCTCTGATTCTTCAGCAGACTGCCGATTTTCTTTGACGGCGCCGTAGATGAAGTAGGCGCCGATGATGACCAGGATGGCCGGCCACCAGTCATGCAGGATCTCCTGAAGCCAATAGAGATCGATCCACTGCCGGCACATCAGAACACCGCCGAGAACGATCAGGAAAACCCCTGCAGCCAATCCGCCCTGGAAGACGCCGGCTGGGAGTTCGTGCCCCTCTTTGGCCGCAAGGTTGATCAGTTGTGCTTGTCGGAATGCGTCGAAGATTCCGAAGAAGTAGAAAAAGACGCCGAGCAGGGGAACACCCAAGAGCAGTATGGGGACCCAGAATCCGACAAAGAAGGCCAACGCCCGCGAATATTGCCCCAGGTAGAGGTGACCCAGACCAAAGGGCACCAGGGACAGGAGGGCCGCTGCAACCGGAGATTTTGCAGGATTGTCATCAGCAACCTCGTCGGGTTCCGGTGACCAGGTTTCGAGGTTCTGGTCCGGTTTGGGTTCCGGTGGTGTCGGTTCCGGAGGTTTGGGCGCCGGCGGTTTCGGAGGCTGCGGTGGTTCCGGTACGGCTGGCATGCCGATTTCTTCGGGATTCTTTTCGTCGTTCATGATGTCGTCTCCTTGGAATCTTCGACGTTGGCGGTGTCGCCTGAGTCGGGTTGGTCGGTCAGTCGGGACCAGGTTGAGCGGGCGGCGTCGGCGGCCCGTTGTCCCAGATTCATTGCTCGCCAGAGCATGACCTTGGCCTCAGATCGTCCGGTTTCGGCGGCGCCGGAAACTCCGTCCTTGAAGAGGGCGCCCGCCTGCTGCATCGGCGTTGAGGCATCGTATCGTGCCAGGGTCACCGGGTTGCCGATGGCCAGCGAGGCCAGGAGGGCCAGGCTGTAGGCGGCCGCTGTTGCGGTCCGCTGGCCCAGAACCTTGCGGGCAGAGAAGGGCCGTCGGGGCCTCAAGCATCGGGCGAGAAGGTGGTGCGGCGGTTCGAGTGCATCACTGACCTGGTGGATCAGCGATAGGTCACCCCAGGCGCGTCTGCACGATGGGCAGTCTTCCAGGTGTTGGAAGAGCCGGTCAAGATTTGCTTCGGAGATTTCTCGGTCGATGGCGGAAAAGAGCAGACCCAGCCATCGTCTGCACGGAGAATCTGCAACTTCTGCCTTCAGTTGAGCGGGAGGTTGGAGATCTGCAAGAGTGCCGCTGAGTTCGAGGATATCCCGAAGACTGTCCAGGGTTTCCCGGCATTCTGAGCACGTCTCGAGGTGTTTTTCGACGATCGTGACCTCGCCGGGCTCGAGATCGCTCTCGAGGTAGGCGCTGAAGCGCTCGCGGATCTCGGTGCAGGCGTTCATCAGGCACCGACCTCGTTAGCGGATGGGGAGGGTACGGCCCGGATGTTTGTTCGCCTTCGAACGGCAGTCGCCAGTTCCAGGCGGGCACGGTTGAGGCGGGACTTGACGGTACCCAACGGCAGATCCAGGGCTTCGGACATGTCCTGGTAGGTCAACCCGGCGAAATCGCGCATCAAGACCAGTTCGGCCAGGTTGGAGTCGATCTGATGGAGACTGGTGGCGATTAGGCGCAGGCGCTGCCGTCTTTCGGTTTGTCCGTGGGGGTCTTCCGAGCCGGGGAGACGGTCGATGACCTCGGGATCGAGCCAGGCAGCTTCCCGTTCTCTGCGGCTGCGTCGGTGGGCGTCGATCAGGAGATTCTTGGCCACTCGCCAGGTCCATGCCATGAAATTCGAGCCTTCGTTATAGCGGTGGAGGTTCTCCCAGAGCTTGAAATAGATCTCCTGCGTCAGTTCCTCGGCAATGGCGGCAGATGGCGCATAACTCGCACAGAGACGGTAGAGGGGCTTCATGGTGGCGCTGACAAGCGCCGACCATGCCTCTTCATCGCCCTTGCGGCATCGCTCCACGGTGGCCTCCAAATCGTTCGTTCCCATGTCTTCCAGGATAACGCCGATTGGCGAAAAAGGTTCTATGGAATTCCCGACGATCGTTCTGCGTTGGTGAGACCATGAGTGAAGACGACGGATCGAGGGTATGAGTATCACTGGGTGGCCAACGGGATCGGTTGAAGAACGGGTTCTCTTTGCCTTGGACGAGGTGCGCCCGGCACTGGTGGCTGATGGTGGTGATGTCTGCCTGGTGTCGATCGAGGGTTCGACGGTCCGGGTCGAATTGCGAGGCGCCTGCAAGACCTGCCCAATGGCCCACTCGACCCTGTCGGACTTCGTGTCTGAGAGGATCCGGCTCTATGCGCCGGAAATCGACGAGGTCCTCGCCGTCAGGCCCTGAACCGGAACCGTTAACGGTCGACCGGATCCGGGGCCGTTGACCGGGAGCGCGCTGGACGAGCCAGGAGGGCGTAGGGCATTGAATCAGCTATTGCACTGGGGACAGGCGCCTCTGAACTCGAGACTGTGTTCTTCGACTGTGTAGCCGGCGAGACAGGGCTGTTGTTCCCAGTCCGGGGCGGGACAGCCCTCGATGTCCGAGATGGCCCCACAGCGCGTGCAGATGAAGTGCGCGTGGGGTGTCAGGTCCCCCTCGAAATGTGCTTTGCGGTCGGGTCCTCTCAGTTCGATGACCAGACCCTGGTCCTTCAGGACATTCAAGTTACGGTACACCGTGCCCAGCGAAACTGTCGGCAGCGTGTCTCTGATATGGTCGAAGATCATGTCTGCAGTCGGGTGATTTTTGGAGTGCCTGACGGCTTCGTAGACCACCTTGCGTTGCCGGGTCTCCCGTGTATTTCCAGATTTGGCCATCGTGCCTCCCGGACCTTTGTATCATGGATGGCCTGGAGTGTGTAGGGCATTGAGGGCGGATGGATTTCGGAGGGTCGTGAAGTGGCATTTGAGGCGTATTCGAGGCGTAGTACTCAGCGTACGGGCCGAGGATGCAACGAGAAAGGGCGTTCACGACACCCGAAAGTCGGCGCTCATTCAATGCCCTACATACTTCCTGGTTGAGACGAGAGGAATATCGGGAACGGGCACGGGCTCGGGTTAAGGTGTGAGACCGAAGGGGGCAGCGCTTGAATACGAGAATTGTGGATATGGAGCCGGACCAGAGGCCGAGGGAACGGCTGAGGAATCAGGGGCCGGAGAGCTTGTCGGAGGCGGAACTGCTGGCGGTTCTGCTCCGAACTGGCCGTCCAGGTCACAGCGCCGTGGCAGAGGCCCATGAGTTGCTGAACCAGGCGGGTGGGTTGGAAGGTGTTGCGCGGTTGTCGGCCAGGGAGCTCGAGCGCCGTCCAGGGATCGGCCAGGCCAAGGCCGCCGCCGTTTGTGCGGCCTTGGAGTTGGGAAGGCGGGTGGCGAAGACTGATGTCCCGAAGACTCAACTCCTGGAGCGTCCCGAAACGGCGGCGGAGTACCTGGTTGCACGTCTGAGAGGCTGTCGCCGGGAGGTTTTTGGTTTCATCAGCCTGGATGCGCGTCACCGGTTCATTAACGATCACGACCTCTGGGAGGGCACCCGGAACCACGTCCCGGTCGATCCCGCCGAGGTGTTTCGGACTGCTTTACTCGATGATGCTGCTGGGGTCATTCTTTTTCACAACCACCCGTCCGGCGAAAAGCAGGCCAGTACCGACGACCTCCAGTTGACCCGCCGTCTGGTCCGAGGGGGTCGGGCTGTCGGGATTGAGGTATTGGACCACCTGATCATTGCAGGCCCGAATTGGCTGTCGCTGAGGGCTCAGCGTCCGGAGGTATTTCAGGGTGATAGTTGATAGAAACTCCCGCTCCGGGAACTTCGAAATATTGAGGCAGAACCTCAGGTTACAGGTCTCAAGTCTCAGGCTGCAGGTCTCAGTTCGAGGCGCGCGTTGTGTTTCCTGAAACCTGAAGCCTGCAACCTGGTGCCGTCACCCGGCAGGCTGGTCGGTTCCTTTTTGGTTCCGGCTTCGCCGAGTTAACTGAGAACTTCCCTACTTGACAATGACGCCGGCTCCGGAGAGGATAACCGCCGATATTGTAATATTGGATATGGGGGAATAATGAAAAGAAATCTGATACTTGTGACGATCGTTGTTCTGTTGGCTGCCGGTTCCGCTTTTGCCGGTGATTCCACCAAATACGGTGAGGGTGTCACCCTTGAAAAGGCCGTTTCGATCGAAAAGTTGTTGGCAAGCCCCGCCGACTATCTGGGCCAAGAGGTCCGGGTCGACGGCACGATCACAGGCATGTGCAAGAAGCGCGGGTGCTGGATGCAGGTGACCGACGACAAGGGCAACGGTGTTCGGATCAAAGTTGAGGACGGCGTCATCGTATTTCCAGCGACCTCGATGGGGCACACGGCGTCGGCCCAGGGTGTGTTTGAAGGTCTCCCGGTTGCGGCCCAGGCGAAGAAGCACGAAGGTGAAGAGCACGAAGGTGACAAGCATGAGGCCTGTGACTCCAAGTCGCAGGGTGAGATGATCTATTTCATCAAGGGAAGTGGCGCAGTTATCCAGTCGTAAAAGGCTATCAGCAATCAGCTGAGGCTTGAACCAAACCGTAGGGGCGGGGTTTATCCCCGCCCGCTTGGTGTGGCGGAGCGGTTGGAGGTGAGATGGCCAAGTTTCGATTCCGAAAAACAATCATTGCTGTTCATCGGGACGTTGGCTATTTCTTTGCCGGCCTGACGGTGCTCTATGCGATCTCGGGTGTTGCGGTCAATCACATCGAGGATTGGAATCCCAACTACAGCGTGACGCACACCGAGAGGTCGGTCGGAGATCTTGGGGGCGTTCCTGACGATGGGATAGCCGCCGAGGTATTGGGGCGTTTGGGCATCGAGGAGATTCCCAAGGCTGCGGTCCGTATGTCGGAGAAGGAATTCAGAATTTTCTTGGAAGACCGTACGTTGCATGTGGCAACCCCTTCGGGTCAGGTCGTCGATGAACTGGTGTCCCGGCGGGCGGGTTTCTTTCATGTCAACTACCTCCACCTCAACCACGCCAAGGGTTTGTGGACCTGGTTTGCGGATATCTACGCCGTTGGTCTTTTGGTTCTTGCCATGACCGGGATTTTCATCATCACCGGCAAGAAGGGCCTCGGAGGCCGGGGGCGCTGGCTGTTGATCGCGGGAACGGCCATTCCGCTCGTCTTTTTGTTGCTTAAGACCTGAGGCGCCGCTCCTAGCGGTCACCCAAAAAGTGTCGTGGTGCACCGATCTTCTCGAAATAGTGGGCCAAGGCCCACCCTACACGGTGTCGTGAAACCGTAGGGTGGGCCTTGGCCCACCATCTGCTGTGAGTTTCGGCATCGCCCCCTTGCCTTGAACCGCCGTTAGTGGCATCGTATCCCCATGTCGATTGAACCACAGGAGCTGAGTTCGGACGAGCGGGAAGAACTGCTGGCCCTTCGGGAACGGGTGGCCGAGTTCGAGGACATCATCCGGTGTCTTCCGATCGGTTTTATTTTCATCGATGGCGAGGACAATGTCACGATGGCCAACCCGATTGGCGCCGAGATCCGTTGTATTGGGGACCGCCTCGGCGGTTCCGTTGCCGACTGCCATCCCCCTGGGACTCATACGATGTTGGAAAAGGTAATGAATCGTTTCCGGACCCAGCCGCAGATGCAGGAACACCCGATCGTCCTGGAGCGGATGCACCGGCACGAGGTGACCTACTCGCGTGTGGCCAAGCCTGATGGCGAGTATCGGGGAGTCTTGTGGCTCTCTCATGACATCAGCCGTCGTAAGAAGCTCGAGAGGAAACTGATGCATGCCGAACGTCTCGCGGGCTTGGGCCGCATGGCGGCCAAGGTCGCTCATGACATCAAGAACCCTCTCAACGCGATCCAGGGCGCTGCGCATTTTCTACAGCAAGATGATGGCGAATCGGAACACTCCGAGGAGCTGACGACGATGATCAAGGATCAGGTGAGCCGGATCGCCGCCCTGGTCACGCATCTCAATGAGCTGACTCGGCCATTTGAGCTGACGTTGGAGTCTGTCGATCTCGACAAGGCGATTCGGGACCAGCTCAGTGCCTGTTCAGTCTCCCACCCGGAGGTCGAATGGTCTCTCGATGCTGATGACGGTATCGAGGGGAAGGTTCAGGTCGATCGGACGTTGCTGGAACGATTGGTGTGGAACGCTGCTGAGAATGCCTGCCTTTCGATGGAGGGCGCCGGAAGGCTCGAAATCCGTATCCGCAGGCGACACGAGGAGAATGCCGGCTGGGTCGATATCGAGTTTGAGGACTCCGGGCCGGGATTCCCGGCCGAAGTGCTGCAAAATCTCTTCCAGCCCTTCCTGACAACTCGTGAGAACGGTACCGGCCTTGGTCTGACGATCATGAGGGAGATTTGCCTGCTGCACGGTGGTGATTTAACGATCGAGAACACGGATGCGGGGGCTCTGGTGACGGCCAGGTTGAGCGCCCGATGAGCGCGAAGATTCTCATTGTCGAGGATGAGACTGCTGCTGCGAGGGTGATCGGTCTCAACCTTGAGCGTGAGGGGTTTACGATTCGATCGGTGGTGACCGCCGCCGAGGGCCTACGATTAATTCCCGGTTTTCACCCCGACGTCATCCTGACGGATTACCAGATGCCGGGGATGAACGGATTGGAACTGATGAATGAGAGTCGGCGGGAGTGGCCTTTGATCCCGGTAATTCTGATGACGGGGCAAGGTGACGAGCGCCTGGCGGTTCAGTGTATGAATGAGGGGGCTTTCACCTACCTCGCAAAACCTCTGGACTACAATGAACTGGCCTTGATGTGTCATCGGGCGGCAGAGATGCACCAGCTGCGTTGTCGTCTCGACCTTGCCGATAATTTGGAGTTGGGGCATGGTCTGGTGGGTGAGGCGCCGGCCATTCGTCAGTTGCGCAAGCTGATCACCGAGGTGGCTTCGACCGACGTCACGATCCTGGTTCGGGGAGAGACCGGGACCGGCAAGGAGGTCGTCGCGCGGGCGATTCACGCCGCCTCAGAGCGTTCCAAGGGACCTTTCGTCGCCATCAATTGTTCGGCCATCCCCGAGACTCTTCTGGAAGCGGAACTCTTCGGACATGAGAGGGGAGCGTTCACCGGCGCAGAACGGAAACGGGCCGGGCGCTTCCAGGCGGCGTCCGGGGGAACCCTGATGCTGGATGAAATCGGTGATTTTCCTATAACCCTCCAGCCGAAGTTGCTGCGGGTCTTGGAAGAGAGAATGGTGACGCCGTTGGGGGCTGACCGGCCCTTGCCGGTCGATTTCAGACTGGTCACGGCGACGCACCAGCCCCTCGAAGAATTGGTGGAACAAGGGGGTTTCCGTCAGGATCTGTTCTACCGCCTCAATGTGGTTCCACTGGTCATACCCCCGTTACGGGAGCGGCGGGAGGACATCCCTCGCTTGGCCTCTCGATTTGCAGGCAGGATTGCCACCAAGCACGGCAAGTCGATTTGTCTGTTGACGCCGGAACTGCTTGAGTGGCTCAAGTCCCAGCCGTGGGAGGGCAACGTTCGGGAGTTGGAAAACGTCATCGAGCGTCTGGTGATTTTTTGTGCCGATGGAGTCTTACACCTGCCCGAGGAGGGCATCGAAAGCGCGATCCTTCCACCCTACGGTGAGGAGAAGGACCGAGTAGTGGGTCAGTTCGAACGGCAATACCTGTCGACCGCGTTGAAACTGTCCAAAGGGCGCCTGTCCGAAGTCACCGATCGGACCGGGTTGTCGACCCGCCAACTCTACAATCTCATGAAAAAACACGGCCTGGAAAAAGAAAATTTCTTTTTGGCTTAGCCCGCACTTCTCACCGGTTTTCGAAGCGAAAGGCACAAGACGCAATGAGGTTCGGTGATCTCGCAAGATGAATGAGCGAAGGCGTACTTTCGGTCCGTTGAGCGAGTGAATCGAGAAAGCACCGAAGATCGTTGGGTATTGCGCCTTGCAGCCGGACACTGGTGGGAAGTGCGGGTTAGGAAAGCATCCGCAAACTGAGCCAGAGCCGCCGCCCTGGCAGGGGGTAGCCCCACTCCTGTTCGATGTCGGCATCCAGGGCGTTCTCAAGATCCAGGCGAAATTCCAGGTTCTTCCACGTCTGTGTCAGCGACACTTGAACGAGGGAGTAACTGGCGAGACGCCGCCGATCGTCCCAGTGGTAGTAGATTCTCGGACCGACCCATTGCCAGTTTGCCAGCAGGTTGGCAGATCGGCCGGCGCGGTATCTCAGCCGGACTTCGGCTGTCGACTCCGGAACGTAGGGGATTTCCTGCATACCCTGTGCGGATTGCGTGAACTCGGCCGACTGCCATGTCCCTGAAAGACGGTAATCCCACCGACCCTTTTGAGTGTGGACCGAGATCTCGGACCCATAGATTTTGGCGTCGTCGTGATTTTCATAAGGGGCATGCCGACCGATTCTGGAAATGACGTCGTTGACCCGATCGAAATAAAGTGCCGTGTCCAGTTCGAAGTTCGAGTTGGGTTGCCACCGGATTTCCAGGGTGCTCCCGGTGACATGCTCCGGCTGTAGATGAGGGTTGGGAACATCGCCGGCGAAGAGCTGTTGAATGGTGGGGAAACGGGATTTCTGGTATACCGCCAGTGATCCTGAGAGCGTTGGTGTGAGGTCATTCCTCAATTCAATCTGGGGAGAGAATAGAGTATCTGAGGATCGGCCAAGGGGTCCTTCCGCGGCATTCCAATTTTCCTTGACACGGTGGAAATCGAGGCTGCCTCCCAGGAGCAGTTTCCAGTTTGCACTGAGGTCCAACTGGTCTTCGACGGCGGCTGACCCGATTTGGGAGGTGTAGGTTTCGACCAGGGCTCGAGCGGAGGGGGCATGGCCTTCGTAGCGGTGGTGCCTATCCTCCCTGAAGTGGAGGGCGCCGGTGAGCTGGTGCGATCCGATCGTTCGCCCTGTGATGACAAAGCCGCCGAGAACGTTGTCGGAAAATTCTGAGCGTAGGATGAGTTCCTGGAGATCCGGGCCGGAATACACATCGAGTGTGTTGTCAAAAGAATGGGAGAAGGTTTGAGCGCGAATGAAGCGGGTGTCTTTGAAGTTATGTTCCCATCCGACGGCCGCTGTTCCTTGCCTCCATTCAGGGAATCGTGAGAACTTGATGAAGCCGGATGGTTGAGTGGTGTGATAAGGCACGCCTTTTTCGGCGTCGATCAGGCGAAGCGTTGCAGTGAACCGACCAAGTTGTTCCGTTCTCAAGCCGACGCGGCCCATCATTGAGAAACGTTCGAAGTCTGAGTTGACTCTCATGCCGCTGGGTTGGAATGGTGTGGACTCGAAGTTCTCGCTGAGATCGAAACCATCCGATTGGCCGAAGGTGGCCCCGAGATACCAATCGAAAGGACCCCGGCCTCCTCCAAGGCCGGCATCGGCCTCAATGGTGGAATTCTCGGTCATTTGAACGTGGCCATCGCCGTTGAATTCCTCGGTGCCTTGAACGGTGACGATGTTGATAACGCCGCCCAAGGCGTTCGGACCATAGAGCGGTGACGTGCCGCCGCGAGTCACGACGATCTTGGCAACATCCGAGACGGGAATCTGTCCGAGGTCAACCTGGCCGGAATAGGGATCAGCGATCGGGATACCGTCGATAAGAATCAGGACCTCGGACTGTTGATAGCCCCTGATCCAGACCCTCTGCTCATTCCTGGCGCCGGTACTCATCGAAACGCCCGTGGCATGTTCCAGGGCCTCCGCGACTGACGTGACCCCCAGGGCGGCGATTTCTTCCGCCTCTAGAATTTCAACAGTCCCAGTACCGTCAGTGGGGTCCTCTGCTGGAGAGTTGACAACCACCTCACCGACGAAGTAGGGGCGTATGGAGTTTGGATCGCCCGATTGAGCCGAAGCCAGAGACCATCCAAACGTGACGATGATGGTCAGCGTGATAACCGGAAAACGATTCCAGGGGGTGCTGATATTCATGATCCATGCTCCCTGATCGATATCGAAAGCAGACCGGTTGTGAAAAAGGCCCCCCGGAAAACCGAGGGGCAGAGAAAAGAGAAAACGAGGATCAGGTTGAATTAAGGGATTGTCGACAAACCGCAACGGCTTCGATCAGAGGGGCCGAATGATCATGATCTCGATCAATCAACCCGTCGATCAGGTCGAACAGTGCGGGCAATGCCTCTCGCAAGGGCACGGCCTCCAATTCGACCGCCGACGGAAGGCGCAAAAGACGGTGGTAGGCCGCAAGCAAGAGCACCAATTTGTCACGCTGGTCCTGCCCGACGCTCGAGCCGATGACGGCGGTGACGTGCTTTCGTAGCGTACGGCACCGAGTTGTCCGGTCTTGCCAGCCCTGGAAGAACTCCGGTTTGAGGATCGGCAGCTCCTCCGAACTCAAGATGTCCAGCATCTCGATCAGGCTGAGACGTTTTTTCTCGTCCCACCGGGCGTCACGATCGACGTCGAAGGCGGGTTCACCGGCATCCAGGAAGTCCCAGAACCAGTGGTCGAAAGTCTCCCGGGCCGGCCGCAGACGGTGGTGGGCCAGCAGTGCGACCGCATGCCACCCCCAGTACAGCACGCCCTTGAGATCCAGTGGTCCAGTGCCTCGGCCCAGTTCAGTCGGGATTCTCCCGAGGCTGTCCAGAGCGTTGTCAACCGTTGAGACTGTTGCCATATCAGACTTCTTTCTCCTGAGTGATTCGCATTGGGCGGATCACTACTGGTTGTACCGTGCCTTGTACTCGGCGGCCAATGCCTGGGCTTTCTCGGGGCTCAAGCCCTTGGTCCAGACGTGGTCAGGTGATGCCAGAAGGGTGTCGATCTTTGCTTTCCACTTCCGACCCATGGCGTGGCTGTGCTCTTCGGCGGCCTCCACGACCAGCGGCAAGAACTCGTTGTAGAAAGTGCCGGCGACCTCGTACATGCCGTGCCAATGGGTGTAGTCCGGTCCCATCATCGAAGCGCCGTGGCGAGCGCGGCGGCCCTCGTGATGCCACAGTTCGAAGTAGACCCAGTCCAACTCGGTCGAGAAGGGGGCGCCGGCATCGACGACACCGTCGGCCGTCAACTCGTTCATGATCTCCAGCGCAGGCTTCCCGAATTTGTCGTTGTAGAGGTTGACCAAATCGTCGAACTGTTGGTAGAAATTGTCGATGAAGTGGTCGTTGTGACAGTTGCGGCAGGCCATGGTCATTGCCTTGCGACGGTCTTCCCAGGTCTTGGTCGAAGCGACGGTCCGTTCGACATCCTTGGTGATCAACTCGAAGTTTTCGACAACCTTCTGTTGAACGACGACGACATCGCCGACGGCCGGGAGTTCCATGGTGTGTGGATAGTCTTTCTGATAGCCGTCGGTGAAGGTCACCTGGTTGAGCTTGTGAGAGACCTTCGGCCTCAAGATCCAGCTGATGCGTTCGCCGATGTCGTGGCTGTTGCCGACTTCGACGCCCTGGGGCGTCATGTGGCCGGCAATATGGCAGGTGGCGCAGGTTGGCGCTACTCCGTAGTCCCGACCGAGGATCCACTCTTTCTTGTCCAGTGCCATTCGGTCGACATTGGCGCGGAATGCGATCCCATGCTTGGATTCGTTGTAGATCTCGATCTGCGGGTGGTCCGGACCCATGTGGCACTTGCCGCAATTGTCCGGGGATCGAGCGATACGGACGTCGAAGGAGTGCCGGGAGTGGCATGCGTGGCATGAGCCCTGCGATCCGTCGGGGTTGAAGCGACCGATGCCGCTGTTGGGCCAGGTGTTGGAGTGGATGACCGGCCTATTCTCTTTGCCGGTACGTACGATCTCGCCGTTCTCGTCGCGTTCGAAGTCGATGATCGTGCCGTGGCATTGCCAGCAACCATTGATGGCGTCGGCGGGGTTGTCAGGTGTGCTTGCAGCTTCGATCGCGAGGACGTTGTCGAGGCTCATGATGATCTCACCCGCACGAGCGTGGTGGGACCGCGAGAACTCCTCGAACTCCCGCACGTGGCATTCGGAACAGTCCTTGGGTGTCACGAGAACGGACATGAAGACGCCCTCATGGTCCCATCCGTCGATATCGCCTTCGTCTGCGCTATGGCAATCGACGCACCCGACGCCGTAAATCGCGTGCTGGGAGTGTTCCCACTCCATCACGAGAGCGGGATTATCGGTGCGGTGGCAATCGACGCACCCCTTGTTGATCTTGGTAATAACGGGTTCGAGTCCTTCTTCAATGCGGTGCCGTTTGGACTCCTGGTATGCCACCACCAACAGGGCGGCAAGAAACAGGAATGAGAGGCCCGCGACGATCCAGCGCTTCATGTTCAGTGTCATTCTCTCTCCTCCACTAATGTACTGCGACGGCTTCCCAAACGGTCAAGCCGAGAAATGCAAGAAATGCGATGATTCCGATCAGGACGACGATGCGGTCTGCCTTGTTGCCCAGCCGTTTTTCAATCCAACCGTCGATGAACGGCCAGAAGAAGAGCACACCGCCGAGAGCGCCTGTCAAGGCAACACTCGTCTTGAGTGTGGTCAGTTTGAGCATTCGGTAGTTGAAGTAGAAATACCATTCGGGTTTGATGTGTGCCGGAGTCGTCGTTGGATCGGCCTGGGCGCCGAGGTCGGCAGGGAAAATCAGCGCCAGGATGGTCAGGAGGTACATCAGAAGTACGCCGACCAGGATTTCCATGGTCACGTGTTCCGGCCAGAATCGGAAGAAGCGGTTGTCGTCGGTGATGACCTCCCCTTCGAATTGAAGCTCGGTGACGCCGTGCAGCCGGATGATCATGACGTGCACGCTGAGAAGGACAAAGGCGACAATCGGGAGAATGGCGACATGGAGCATGAAGAACCGGGTCAGCGTCTGTTCGCCGACCTCCGGGCCTCCGCGCATGAAATCGCCGACCCAGGGCCCGATGACCGGTAGCGCACCCGCGAGGTTGCAGCCGACGGTGGCGCCCCAGAAACTCAACTGCTCATAGACCAGCGAGTAGCCGGTGAAGCCGAAAGTCAGGGTCAGGCCCAGGAGCATGACGCCGACCATCCAGTTGAGTTGCCGTGGATTGCGGTAGGCTCTGGTGAAAAATACGCGCAGCATATGGAGAAAAACCGCGACGATCATGAAGTTCGAGGACCACATGTGGATCGAACGGATGAACCAGCCGAAACGGACACTGTTGGTGATCGTCTCGATACTGGCGTAGGCGTGGTCCGGCGAGGGCACGTAATAAAAGGTCAGCATGATACCGGTGATGACCTGGACGACGAAGAGAACCATCGGCGTGCCGCCGAGGCAGAACCACCACTTTTTCAGGTGATAGGGCACCGGCTCGGCGCCCGCATGCCGAAGCAGTTCCCAGTCCATGGGAAAGAGCTCGTTGGCTCGTTCGGCCAGGCCGCTGAACCTCGAAGAGGACGTGGAGTTACTCATACCTTCCTCCTCTTGACGTCCTTGACCTCGAGGTAGACGACGCCGGCTTCCGGGTTGGCCTCGACGTTCATCTTGGTCAGGCTCTGTCCGGCGTCTCCCGGTGGTCCGGCATAGGCAACGCCGTCGGGGCGAAACTCGCCGTTGTGGCAGGGACAGAAGAAGCGATCATTGTCCGGTTCCCAGTGGACCTTGCACCCGAGATGGGGGCAGGTAGAGTCGAAGGCCGTGAAACCCTCCTCGGATCGTTGGACGAGAACCGGTGTCCCTTCAAGGTCGTACAGGGTGTTGACCCCGCCGATCTCATAATCATCGATGCGCCCCGCGTAGAGCAACCGGGTCTTCGGGCGTAGGCGTTTCGGTAACAGGAACGCGAGTCCCTGAAGGCCGAGTACTCCGTACGCCGCGACGAGTCCGGCACCCATGGCGAGGGAGGCCAGGATTCCTCTCCGCGATGTTGTGTCGTGTTCGCTCATCACACCTCCTCCAAGAATCCTAGAGACGCAAGTCTCGTGCCATTGGCCGGGGGGGGCGCGTGAATAAGGGAAAGTATAGGAAAGACAGCTATTTACATGGGATCCCGGACATATGTGGCTGCAAGGGGCCAACTATCGGTCCTGATTGAATGGAAGCCTGGCAAGAAACTCCCGTTAAATAACGCTGTTTAAAAGGCTTAAGAATTGAATCTGTCAGAGTATGCAGAATGGCTTGGAGTTGGAACACCGATGGCGACAATCAATCTCAGTATGTCCAGAAGATATTGTATTTCAATGACTTCTGTGACTCTGCCGCGACAGAAGTGTTTGAAAACTATTTATTGCCGCAGGGAATCGGCAATTGAATGCCGATAATGGAAGGCGGACAACCCCCTTTGATGTGGAAGATGGCGTTCGTTTTCGATATTTGTTCTCAACGTCGGCAGTCTGTTGCTCATGCGATCAGGAGTGTTGGCAACGGGTTTTTCGTAAAGAACTGAAAAATATGAGGTTCACGTTTTTTGAGAATTGGCACAAAACGTGAAGTACGAACGAACGTGCATCATTTTTGGTATAGATTTTATTTTTTCCTATTTTTGAAACAAGGAGTTTAAGGAGGGATTATGAGAAGGCTGCTGATTTTTTGTGTTGCACTGGTGTTGGTTGCCGGTCCGGTCTTGGCCGACGGCGGTGATGATGGACCGAAGGCATGGCTGGATCTGTCGGGCTTTTACGCCTTCAATGGATACAGTCAGCAGAATTTCTTCCTGGGCGCCAAGGGGGGCGCCGGAGGGGTCTCGGATAATGACGAGTACTCGATCCAGATGTTCCGCCTGATGGGTGAGTTCGGTTATGGAGACAACATCAAAGCTGTCGTCCGGGCCGACCTGGCCCAGGGGATCTGGGGCATCGACAACGACCCGCGCACTCCGCAGGACGGTGGATTTACCAACCTTTTCAATAACAAGGACACCAATTTCTCGGTCCACATCGATTGGGCCTACATCGACTTCAACTACCCCGAAAGCGGTTTCCGCGCCAAGCTCGGACGCCAGCACTATGTTCTGGGCCACAAGCTGGTGGTTGATCAGGATAACGACGGGATCTGGCTTTCCAAGAAGGCCGGCCCCGGTGCATTGATCTTCACTTGGTCGAAGATGTTCGAGGGCGCCGATTCGCTCTCCGACAACAACGATGGGCCGATCGGTGGGACCGACGCCCGGGATTCCGATCTCTA
This sequence comes from Holophagae bacterium, assembly GCA_030618605.1. Lineage (GTDB taxonomy): Bacteria > Acidobacteriota > Thermoanaerobaculia > Thermoanaerobaculales > Sulfomarinibacteraceae > DAOWGJ01. The sequence continues at coordinate 18,485 of JAUXDC010000041.1, forward strand.
CACCCTGACCTATTCGGTCAAGACCGATAACTGGAAGTTAGACCCCTACGTGGCCTATTACAAGGACAAGGGCATCGACGACGGAACCGCATATATTCCGCAGGGATTCCAGTATTTCAACGCCCGATTCCGTCCGCAGATCACCGAAGCCCAGGTTCTGGGATTTTCTTTCCAGGGCAAGGCGGGGATCTTCACCCTCAAGGGCGAAGTGGACTACCTGACGGGTACCGATGACATCGACAACTTCGACTCAGGCCCTAAACAGGTACTCGATGTCAACAATGGTGACCTCGAAGGCTGGAACCTCTACCTTGACGCCAAGGTCGCGCTGGGTCCCGGCAAGCTGGGTGGAGTGTTCGGCATGGGCTCGGGCGATGACGATCCGATGTCCGGCAAGGGCAACATCAACAAGATCCGGACCAACGGTTTCTTCTACATCACAGAGGTATGGGAAGACTCGGTCATGCCGGATGAGTTGGGTATCACGCCTCAGGGCCTGGGTTCTCCGGCATCCAGGGGTTATCGCGAGTTCGAGAACTCGACCGTACTGCAGCTGAACTACACCTGGAACATCAACGAAAAGCTGACGTATTTCGTTGCCGGAACCTACATCAAGGCGACAGAAGACATCTGGGCCTGGTCGGGTGGAGACGACGGCATTGTCGGCCCGGAGGATATGGGTCCGGACAAGAGTAAAGATCTCGGTGAGGAACTGGACATGAAACTGACCTGGAAGGTCTCCCCCGGTCTGGCATGGATCTTCCGTAGAGGTTACTTCTGGGCGGGCGACGGCGCCGGCTACCTGATCAACGGCAATATTGACACATTGGAGAATGCCTACGAACTTCGGACCACGATCAAGTTCAGCTTCGGTGGTCTGAGCTTCGGGAAATAAGAGGGAGCGGATCATGAAGAAAAATACTACGGCCGGAATCCTGGCTCTGGTGGGGTTGATGGCCCTGGCAGGGTGGGGCATCGCCGGTCCCGCCGAAAATCCTGTGACACATCCGGAGGTCGAGGGCGCCTTCACGCCGGATGCTTGCGAAGTCTGCCACCAGGAAGTGACCCCCGAGGTCCATAGCGAGTGGTACGAGTCACAACACGGCATGATGAACGTCAAGTGTTTCGTGTGCCACGGATCGACTGGTGACGATTTTTCAACGAACCCAGGCGCCGACCGTTGCGTCGGGTGCCACGC
>JAUXDC010000306.1 GCA_030618605.1 Holophagae bacterium
GGAGGCACGATCGAGAGCCATGCCCTCCACGTCTTCGCCCTGGCTCTGCCTGATTTCCTTGGCTTCGACTCGGTCATCAGCATGGCTTCGAAATACCCGGACCAGGTTGCCTTCGCCCTCAAACTGAAGCAACTGGGCAACTCTATTCAGACCCTGGTCGGAGGCCGCGCCGTTCACCCGATCAATACCCTGGTCGGCGGATTCGGAAAGCTGCCGAGCCACGAAGAACTCTCAAAGATTCGCCGAAACCTCGAGGCGTCACTCGAACCCCTTTTGGATTTTGTCAACCTTGCTGCCACTATCGACGTACCCACGTGGGCCGCGCAACCAACCCTGTACGTGGCCTTGCGTCCCTACGAAGAGGCGTTCCGCTTTCGAGGGGTCTCGATCTGCACCTCCAAGGGCGACGAGTTTGACCTCGACAGCTATCAAGAAACCATCAAAGAGTTCACGGTGGAGCATTCGCACGCCAAGCATTCCGCTTTGGCTTCCGGCGAGACCTACATGGTCGGCTCCCTCGCCCGGTTGCGGCTTTGGAGCCAGTACTTGGGCGGTCAGACAAAGAGAGCATTCGACATTCTCTTTCCCAGTGGTGTTAAGGACAACATCCTGATGAACAACTGGGCGCAGCTTGTCGAACTGGTCCACTGCGTCGAGCGTGGGATTGAGGTTTGTGACCTCTTGTCGGCCCAAGGCGAGGCAGCGTCGGAGATGGTCGAGTACGAAGTCTCGGCCGGCCGGGGCATCGGCGCCATTGAGGTTCCGAGAGGCACGCTCTTCCACGATTATGAGATAGACGACGACGGTCTGGTCGTTGCAGCCAACGTCATCACACCGACGGCCCAGAACCTTGCCAATACCGAGCGGGATCTTCGGATGGCAGTCGAGAGCATGTTGGCTTCCACACCGGTCCCGGACGACGACCAGATCAAGCTGCAACTCGAGATGGTCGCTCGCGCCTACGACCCCTGCATCTCGTGCTCGGTGCATGTCATCAGGGAGGACTGACAGGCGCCGATGAGCCCATGGTCTAAAACTGAACCGCCAAGACGCAAAGAGCGCTATGGGGTTTAATTTCAACCACTTCTTTGCGTTCCCTTTGCGGTCTTCGCAATCTTTGCGGTTCAATTATGCTTTTGTTCTGAGTCCTGGTTTTTCGTTTCGAAGTGGAGGAAGAGAGATGACACCGGCGACAATCCTGGCAATTGGGTTCGGGAACACCCTGATGGGCGACGACGGCGTCGGCCCCATGGTCATCCGTGAGCTGGCCCGGAGGACCTTGCCGGCAAACCTCCGGGTGGTCGAATGCGGCAGCGACAGCCTGATCCTCCCCTCGTTCTGGCGGGGGGAAGACGAGATCTGGATGGTTGACGCCCTCGTTCGGCGAGATCCTGCCGGAACGATTCATACCCTCGATAACGATCAGGTGATGTCCATCCCCCAACGACACGCGACCGTGCACCACCTCAGCCTTCCTGAGGGACTGCGCTGGATCAACCTGACCTATCCCGATATGCGAAGGGTCACCTACAGGTTATGGGGTATCGAACCTGATGGACTGGACCTCGGTGAACGGCTGAGTCCATCGGTCCATGAGGCAGTGTCGATCGTAGCGGACAGAATCATCGATGCGGCAAAGAAACAAATGAACCACGAAGACACAAAGATCACAAAGAAGGTTCTGTAAATTCTATTCCTTGGCGTTCTTTGCGCCTTTACGGTTCAACTGTGTTCATCTCGTCGCCCCCGGGTGTGTTCGGCCTCACCAGGAGGTAAAATGCGACCGTAATCACTCGCATTTTCGGTTGAATTCCGGCACAATCGGCGAGATGGGTTGGAAACGTCAATTCTCAATCGTCTCCGTGATTGGCTTGTTGGCTGTCGGAATGCTGTTTCCGTCACAGGCCGAGTGCCAGTGGCGACCGACCCGCCATTTCACCGTTCGCGAGGGGCTGGTTCAGAGCCAGATTTCAGGGATGGCGCAGGATGCCGACGGTTACCTTTGGGTAGCGACCCAGGGGGGTCTCTGTCGTTTTGACGGCCAGACATTTCGGCGATTCACCCGGGCGAACGGCCTTCCGGACAATGTCGTCAATGCCGTCGACACCCTGGGTTCCGAAGCTTGGATTGCAACTGACCTCGCAGGCATCGCACGCTGGGACGGCACCTCGATCACGCCAATACCCAATCTTCCTCTTCCTCAAGATCAGCGCCTGAGCGGAATTCAGGTGCTCCAGGATGGAACCGTCCTCGTCAGTTCCGCCAAAGGCCTCCTGACATACAAGGACGACCAATGGACATTGATCGACGAGGATCCGGTCTACGGCCTGATCAAGGGATTCGGAGGCAGGGTCATCGCACTCGGCCGTGATCCTCTCGGCATCGACCACAGACTCGACCCCTCCCCCTTAATAGGACTCAACGATGACCAGCGTCTTGTGGCAGTTTCCGAAAATTCCGACCACACATGGATTGCAGTCCTGCGCAACAACTTGGGCTTGATTCAGGGGAACGATATCGTCTGGATGACACCTGAGATCGAGGGTGAGATCATTACCCTTCTTGCCGATGACCAAGGAAGCGGCCTGTGGATCGGCACCGACCAGGGTCTGTGGCGCAGGCACGAAAACGGTGTGATCGAAGAGATCCTACTGCAGGCCCGGGAACACCGGCTCCAGATTTCCACCCTCTTGAAAGACCGTGAGGGCAATGTCTGGGTCGGCACATGGGGCGCCGGGCTTTTTCAGATTCCCCCAACCCCCTGGACATTATTTACCAGGGAGACCGGGTTCCCCGCTCATTCCGCCTGGGCTTTCAGTGAGGATGGGGACGGCTGCACATGGATGGCGACGAGCGACGGAGGTGTCGTTTCCTGGTGTGGGGATCATTGGGGTCCAACCCTCGGCTCCGAGGACGGGCTGCCGAACGACGCAGTCTTCACTCTGGCTCACGATGCCGAAGGGGCTCTTTGGGTTGGGACCTACCACGGAGTGTGCCGGAAGACCGATTCAGACCTCCAGTGCTGGGGCACTGACGACGGATTGCGGAACGACTTCATCCGTCACATCATTCCCCGAAAAGCTGGTGGAATGTGGATGGCGACCAATAGCGGCCTGGCAATGTGGGATGGCTCACATTGGCAATTCTGGGGCCAAAAAGAGGGCCTCCCAGGTACGATGGTTCGCTCGCTCGCCGAAGATTCGGGTGGTCGGGTTTGGATGGCCATGGATGCCGTGGGAGTTGCTTCGTTCGACGGGACGAGTTTCGCGCTTTTCGATGAGGATGATGGCCTGCCCACTGAGAGAGTTTGGACCATTGGCCTGAGTTCCCGGGGTCGGCTGCTGGTTGGGACCGATGCGGGGCTATGGATCAGGGACGTCAATGACGATGGACCGGGAATGGTGATTGGAATCGAGGACGGTCTCCCCAGCGGTTCAGTGATCGCCGTGACCGAGGATCTCAACGGTCGGCTCTGGGCCGGCACAACCCACGGAGTTTCCGTCATTTCCCCTGACGGTGAGGTTTTGAGGACATTCACCGCCCATGAAGGTCTCTCCGATACCGAGGCCGCAGAAGGTGCTGCATGGCGGGATTCTCACGGTCATCTGTGGTTGGGCATGGCCTACGGCGTGACGGTCGTCGACCCTACCCTTTTGAGCCGGAACCTCGTGGCGCCGGAGGTTGTTCTGGAGAATGCGCGTTCGAACGGGAGAACCCACCCTGCGTTTCATCCCATCTCCACGACCGGAGATGAAGACACCTTGGCGTTGAGCATCGACCCCTCCACCACGCACCTCCGCTTTGACTACGCTGCCCCGAGCTTCGTCGCCCCTGAATTGGTCCGCTTTCGCCTGGCGCTGACCTATTTTGGCGAGCAATTCAGCCCACCGACCACCGAACGCCACATCACCTACCATGCCCTTCCGGCCGGTAGATACCGATTTGGCGTCCAGGCGGTCAACAATGACGGCATCCCCTCGGCCAAGCCCCTGTGGGTTGAACTGGACGTCCGACCCCCCTGGTACAGAACCCGATGGTTCCAGTTCATTGCTATTTTTGGAGCAGCCCTTCTTGGGGCAGGCGTGTTCCATATTCGAAACCGCGGACGGTTGAAGAGAAAAGCCTGGTTGGAAAAAGAGGTCAAGCAACGAACCTCCGACCTGGATTCCGCCAATCGACAGATCCAGGAACAGAATCGGCAACTGACGGAACTCTCGCGAACCGATCCCTTGACCGGCCTGGGAAACCGGCGGGTAATGGCCGATGTTCTGCCGATTGAGATGTCGATCCTGAGACGC
>JAUXDC010000324.1 GCA_030618605.1 Holophagae bacterium
TCGAAGACGTTCGAGTGCTCACCCCCGAGAGCATGGCCGAGCTTCGGAGTTCTGCATGGCGATACGATCCTGAAGCCGTCAATATCGAGGGGTATGACGGCACCCTTCATGTCTATGCAACCGGCCCTCGTGTCATCACCGGCACGACGGAAGGGGATCGACTCTTTGCCGGCGATCAACGGCGTTGGATCGGGCACTTCGGCGAGGCCTACGGACTCCTGGCGGGCGTTTGGGTGCAACCCGAATCAGGTGACGGGGTTGTTTTCGCGGTGACCGGAACCGCCTTCGATCCCTACGCCCTGGATGACGGCAGGAGCGCGCTGGTCCCCATCGAAGCCAAGATCCTCCAGCAACTCAGGCGTTTGCTCTAGCTTGTTCCCATCCGGAAACCCGAATGGGGACTAACTGACGACGAGATAGAAAAGGACTGCCGCCGCGCCACCCAGGAGAGCGTAGGGGATCTGGGTCCGCACGTGGTCCATGTGATCCGACGCCGAGGCCATGGAAGAGATGATGGTGGTATCCGAGATCGGTGAGCAATGATCACCGAAAACGCCACCGCCCAGGACTGCGGCGAGATAGAGGGTCAAGGATCCGCCCTGAGCCGCCGCCAAAGGAACGGCGATCGGCACCATCAACGCGAAGGTGCCCCAAGACGTGCCGGTGGCAAAGGCCATGAACGAGGCCAGGAGAAACGATCCGGCGATGGCCACTTTGGCGCCGCCGGCGCCGCTGATGATCCCGGCCACATAGGCGCCCGTGCCCAGCTCCCGTACGACCATGCCCAGGGCAAAGGCCAGCAGCAGGAGGGAGACCACGGGGATCATCCCTCCCATGCCCTTGAAAAGCAGGGTCATGAAGTCCTTGCCCGGCATACGGCATGGCCCCAGGGCGATGACGGTCAGGACCGCCAGGCTTGCCAGAACCGCCCACAAGACGGCGGTCGAGCCGGAGCTGGCCTCGATCATCTCCCAGAGCCCCGCGTCGGCGGAGCTTCCCCGTCTGCCGGTGATCAAAATCCCGGCCACGATGGTCCCGACCATCGTCACGACCGGGAGAATCAAATAGAGGGCCCTTGGTCGGATGCCGGGATGAGGGGTGGCCGTCAAAACCTCTTCGGACACCATCGGTTGGGCGCCGTCAGCCAGGAGTTTAGCTTCCTCTCGGGCTCGACGTTCCGCCGAGCGCATCGGCCCGATCTCCCAGCCGGTCAGGATCGTTACCAGGACCAGCAGGATGGCGAGCATCGGGTAGATATTCCAGCGAATGCTGCCCAGCAGGACCGCCACCGGATTGGCGACATCCTGCACGGCCAGCAGGCCGATCACCAACGCTCCCCAGCCGTTGAAGGGAACCAGGATGCAGACCGGCGCCGACGTCGAATCACAGATGTAGGCGAGCTTCTCCCGGCTGACCCGGTACCGATCGGTCAGGGGCCGTCCCACAGTTCCCGCCACGAGGGCGGTGATGGAGCTCTCTACCGTGATCAGGATACCGAGGAGAAAGGGGAGCATCTGGGCCTGGCGCCGATTTGTGACCCAGCGGCGCTCAGAAACCCAATCTACGAATCCTTGAACACCTCCGGTGGCGCTGATCAGGGTCAGGACCGACCCAACTAGCAGGCTGTAGAGCAGGATCCGGGTGTTGCCCACATCATGGAACACGGCCACGATCGAGTTCACCGTTGATCCCGTCGCAGCGATCGGGTTCCAGCCTTCAACAACCAGCCAACCCATCCACACCCCCAAAAGAAGAGCCGGATAGATCTGCTTCTTCCACAGAGCGAGACCGAGAGCGGCCAGCGGCGGAAGGAGGGACCAGATGCCGAAAGTAGTCATGGTCGGGGCGCCCCCTGAAACAGCGGTTCCCTTTCGATCATCCGGAGAAGGTTGGGGTCGGCTCTGTCGGAGGCGAAACGAACCCGCTCGCGCCAGCCAGGTTCACCCAGAAGGACGGCTGCTTGGGCCCGCTTGAAGAGGGCCATGGCGTATCCGGGGTGATCCGGAGGCACCAGGTCCAGGGCCTCGGCAGCAGGCGCGGGGCGACCGGCCGCAAGGTACAAGACGCCGAGTTCGAGGTGGTGTTCGAAGGCCTGTGTTTGCAGGTCCCGGGCATTCTCGAATGCGTGGATGGCTGCCGGAGTATTGCCCATCGCCATTTCGAGTTCGCCCAACCTCCCCCACTCTGCCCCGGGCGATTCTTTCAAGGTGATGGTTCGCTTCACCAGCCGTGCGGCATCATCGAGGCGATCCTCATTCTCCCGAATGCGGGCCAGGGCCTCCAGCGCCGGCAGTCTCCGTGGCGTCGCGGCCAGCACCTCCTCAAAGAGCGGGCCTGCGAGGTCCCACCGTCGACAGCGGAAATGGTGCATGGCGAGATAGAGATTGAGGTCAATGGAGTCCGGTTGGATCTGTCGCGCCCGTTCGAAGAGTTGCATCGCCCGCTTTTCGTTCCCGATGATGGAGTGGGCCACCGCGAGTCGGATGGCCACCATCAGGTTCTCGGGGTCTTCGGCCAACACCTTCTCGAAGATCGTGATCGAGGCCTCGTAGTCCTTCCTGACAAAGAGGGCCGATCCCGTGTCAAGATCGGCGAAGAGATGAGTCATGTCCTTGGGGTTGGGGGCATGGTCCCGAAAGGCCGGCGAACCTTCCCATCCGATATATCCCAGGCTCGCCAGTTGTTCCCTGGCCTCCTGATCAAGGTGATCGGAAGAGGGCGTGTCATCGAGGGCGGGCAGGGAATATGCGTTGATCGCTTTGGTAATTTCCGGGTCGACCGCAACGTTGCCGCTGAGATTGACGGACTCCGACGGGTCCGACTGCAGGTCGTAGACCTCGGTCTCCCCGGATTGGATAATTTTGGTGGAACCCAGCACTGCCATCACCTGGGGTTGCCATCCGTACTGGAGGTAGGGTTTGAGGGCTTCGGCCAACACGATTTCGGGTGCGGCATTGGCCAGGTCGAAACCGCCGCCAAGACCGGCCCAGACGAGAATTGTGTCGAAGATGCGCCGGGTGCTGACAGCGGTCTTGACATGAGCCTTCGGGATTCCGCTTCCCGCCAGAATCAGGGGCACCCGCATCACCTCCTGATACAGGAGGTTTCCGTGCAGGGCCTCCCCGTGATCGCCGAGGCCCTCGCCATGATCACCGACCACAACGATTCTCGAGCCCTGGTCTTGATTTCGCCTCTCGAATGCCTCGATCAACCGCCCCAGTTCATGGTCCATCGAGGCGATTTCTCCGAGATAGGGTGATGACGAATAGCGGGAGCGAAAGGGTTCTGGAGGCTCGTAGGGTTCGTGAGGGTCATAGTAGTGGACCCAGAGGAAAAGAGGTCCGTCCGCGTTGGACTCAAGGTACTCAAGGGCCCGCTCGGTCGTGGGGCCTGCAAGGCGTTCGGTGTTGCCCTTGCCCAAATCGTCATCGTAGTGGTCGAATCCCCGGGCCAGTCCGAAACGCCGTTTGAGAGGAAATCCGGAAATGAAGGCCGCGGTGCGATAGCCCCCATCTCGAAGCCGATCCGCCAGGAGTACCTGCTGATCGTCGAGAAACCGTGAGTTCTCACGGATCCCGTGCTCCGATGGATAGAGTCCGGTCAAGATCGACGTATGGGCCGGCAGGGTCATGGGTGCCGTTGTCCAACCTTGTGAGAAACGCATACCACGGGCGGCCAACGCCTCCAACGCAGGGGTTTCCACGGCGTCGGACTCGAAGCCCACACTGTCGGCCCGGGTAGTGTCCAGAGTGAGCAGCAGGATGGAGGGCCGAGAAGGACCGGTTGTCGGTGTCGGGGGTGGCTCTTCCTGTGAGCAGGACATGGCAATCAGGGCCAGGAAGACGATCATCAGGTATTGGGTGGCTCGTATGTGCATGATGGGATCCTAACCCGGCGGAGCCGGAACCAAAAAGTGACTGGCCGCCAGTGGTCTTATTTCCATTCAGAACGAGCCGGTACCGTGGTTGCCGGTGTTATCATTTCAAAATGAAATCAGGCGCGGGGTTTGACGACTCACCTGGACTTGGATGAG
>JAUXDC010000092.1 GCA_030618605.1 Holophagae bacterium
CCCATCCTCGAAGTGCCCCACCCGAGGTTGGCCGAGAGAGCCTTTGCCCTCGTTCCTGCGGCCGAGTTGGCGCCGGAGTGGATTCATCCCTTCGAAGGCCGAACCTTGACCGTGTCGGCAAAAACCGCGTTGGCGAAGAATCCAAACGCCGTTGAACGGATCGGGGATTGATAAAGCCGCCGAAAATCAAGAGCGCCCTCTCGGACGGCGCGTGCGGGGTCAGGCATTCTTCACCGGGCAGCCCTTCCGGAACAGGTGCCGTTGCGAAGAATGCCTGACCGGGCACCCCCCGGGGAGCGCGACAGCAATCGAGTCTACCGGCTGAGCCGTAGGCCGCCGAGGCCATTTCCCGGAGGGGCGGACCTCCTCACGGTCTGAGAAATGCTGCCCCTCCGAGAAATGGCCGAGCTGGTGCGCCCGGAGGGCGTGCCAGAAGGCCGGGGTTGGAATCCAGGGACGTGGACGGCGGAAAGCGACCGCGACCAGGGCGCCGTCCGTGCCGCTCTCAATCTCTCCGCCCCTCTCGCGCCGTGACCTCGATTGTTTCGATCGCGGCAGCCAGGTTTCGCCTGTCCGAACTCTCCGGCACGAGGTCCGAGGGCCGTGGCGTGGCCGAGAACTGGAGAACCAGGGGTTGCCCCTCCGATTCGTGGGGAATCGGGAAACCGGCAACGGTAATCGTCTGCCTCCCAGGGCCCACACGTTGTTCCAAGGCTGTCCGGCCGCCAATCAGCATTCTCACCCATTGACGATCGGTCACCCCGCGAAACGGTTTCATCGTGACAGCAACATCGAGGCAGGTGCCGGCAAACGGCGGCAATTGTAGAGCTGCTTCGTGACCGATGATCCATGCAAAGCCGGTACCGTCCCGGCGGCGTTTCGGAGGGCCGAACCCGGCCGTGGTCGGAGGCAACGCCTCCCCAAAATCAAGATGCACGGCCGAAACCGGGCTAGGGGCAGGGGCGGGAGTGAAGGCCAATCCCAGCCAGTGCTCAGGCGCCGGCTGTGGGATTGCGGCAACCGATGGCGGGACCAGACTGGTGTAGGGCAGCCACCAGGTCGGAGGTCCTTCCCCTTGGACGGGACGTTGAGCCAAACGTTCCAACCGTCCGGTCTGCCGGACTCGAGCAATTGTCGTTCGGGCATTGTAAAGAGGTGTATCCACTTTTTCCGAAGGCGCCAAACCGCCGGAAACAATTAGGACCGACGGCCCGCCCAGGTCGAGAACGTCCGCCGGCTGCATGAAGAGCCGACCCGGTAAATACCACGAGAGGCAGACCCGGCTCCACTCGTTGGCTGCGACAATTGGTTCTGAAATTCCGGCCGTTGTGCGGATAGTATCGGCAAGGACATCCCAGTGGGGTCGGCCCTCGTGCCAGTATTTCCAGGTCCCTGGAAGGACGAGCACAACCATGGCGGCACACATCGCAATCTGTACCCACGGCCTCCTGAACCGCTCGGCCAAACATCCAAGAGAAGCACCGAGGCTCAACGGAATCAGAAACCAGAGGGTCAAGCCGTAACGGGCGTCACTCCAATGGCCGACAGCGGCAAGGACCAGTTCCCACGTGAGCCATGCGCTGAGCCCTGCCAGCACGACCCAGCGATGCCGGCGATCCCGGACAAGTACCACCAGGCCGACCAGGAACACCAGGGCCAAGACAGCGCTCGAGGGCGTCGGGGGAAGACCTTCCCTTGCGGCCACCGTCATGGCATGCCATCTGACACCGACCTCCGCAAAAGACCAGTCGGTGCCGCCACGTTCCAGGCGAGTGCCCAGTGTTCGCCAAATGACGATGACCCACGGAACGAATGACAGGGCCCCGACTGCAATGGCCGCAATTGTCATGTGAACCGACCGTTGCACCGACTTGATGCCGCGATCGCTTGACATGGAAACGGCCAACAATACTGGGATCACGACCCAGAATGTCAGGTGTGTGTATCCACCGATGGCCACCAGTACCGCGAGCAGGATTGCCGGCCGTAGGCCCGGCGCCTTGGCGAGGCGCTCGGTCACCAGTAGGCACAGCGGAATCAGTAGGAAAAGGATCGGGTAGGCGCGCATCTCCTGGCTGAAACGGACGTGGAACGGACTCAGGGCGGCAAACGTGCCGGCGGTCAGGGCAGCCGTCGTACCCAATCGCTCTCGGACCCAGAGCATCAGGACGGCGATGCCGGCGGTCCCAAAAATGATGAAGGGCAGTCGAATCCAGGGTTCCGCGAGACCTGCGCGCGTTCCCAGGAATGCGACAATTGCATAGAGGGGTACGTTTTCGGCATCCCCGGCACAGGCCGCGAGGAGTCGATCGAAGGGCAGTGCTGCGAATCGGAGGGTGACGAATTCATCCAACCACAGGCTGAAGGTGCCGAGGTTCCACAGGCGGATGACGAAGGCGCTCCCGACAATCACAAAGAGGGCAAAACCCCACCGTCGTTCCTCCTGCAGTGGGCCTCCCAGCATCCAGCCTCCCAGCCTTCCCAGCTTCTAAACCACCGGCCTCGAACCCGGCTTTGCGACCGGAGTGCCTTCGGCGCATCGGGGACAGTCTTCAGGCTGCCACGTTGGAAAATCCACATCCAGCAAGGCGTGGTAGGGCGTGGTTTCGAAGGGGGTCGACGTCCCGGTCCGGTTGACGATGGATGCGACGCCGATGACCTGTGCCCCGTGCCCTGAGAGCACCTCAATCACTTCGCGGGTGCTCTTGCCGGTGGTGACAACGTCTTCGATGATGACGACGGTCTGCCCCTCAGCGAGGTCGAAGCCCCGGCGCAGGGTCATACGCCCATCGACCCTCTCGGTGAAGATAAAGGGCCGGTCGAGGGCACGGGCGACTTCGTGGCCGATAATCAGGCCGCCCATCGCGGGACCGACGACGACGTCGGGCGCCAGACCTGAGTCTCGTAGCGCCGAAGCCAAGAGGCTGCCCGCGGTCTCCGCTCGGCGGGGATGGGCAAGATAGAGCGCGCACTGCATGTAGTCACCGGAATGGAGTCCTGAGGAGAGGAGAAAGTGTCCTTCTTGATGAGCTCCGCAGGCGGTGAAGTCTTCAAGGTGCAGCGTGGTCATGACTCGTCCCCTTCCCGTTTCAATCCATAGGTCTGCAGTTTCTTGTAGAGATTGGACCGAGGCGTGTCGATTGCACGGGCGGTGGCGGCGACGTTCCAGCGATTGAGTTCGAGGTGGTGATGGATGTAGGCACGCTCCGAAGCTCGTTGGAACTCGGCCAGGTTTGTTATGGACAGCAGATCATCTGCGGCCGAGGCCGGTTGCCCTCGTTGAGGAAGGTCAACTGAGTCAATCGTGTCCTGAAGTTCCATGATGACAGCACGTTCGACGACGTTCTTCAATTCCCGGACGTTGCCGGGCCAGTGGAGCCCCTGCAATTTCTTCAGGGCCCGGGTGCTCCAGGTCTTGGGACGCCGGTTGTACTCCTGGCAATAGGTGGCGGTGAAGTGTTTCACCAACTCTGGGATGTCTTCAGGGTGGTCGCGCAGGGGCGGCGTTGTCAAAACGATGACGGCCAGGCGGTAGTAAAGGTCCTCCCGAAAACGTCCACCAGCAACCTCATCATCCAGGTCTTTGTTGGTTGCGGCAATGACCCGGACGTCGACCGTCAACGGCCTGCCGGCGCCGATCGGTTCGACCTCGCCATCCTGGAGTACCCGCAGGACCTTGGCCTGGGTCTTCAAACTCATGTCGCCGACCTCGTCCAGGAAGATAGTGCCCCCGTCGGCCTGAATAAATTTGCCGATCTGCCGCCGATGAGCGCCGGTGAAAGAGCCCTTTTCGTGCCCAAAGAGCTCGGACTCGATCAGTTCCTCAGGAATGGCCGCGCAATTGACCCGGATCATGGGTCTGCGGGCGCGGTCGGAGAGCCGGTGGAGCCGCCGGGCGACCAGTTCCTTGCCCGTACCCGATTCGCCCAGCACCAGGACCGTAGCGCGGGACGGGGCGACGCGTGCAATCTCCTCCCGCAGCCGGTCAAGGGCCACACTGGTCCCGAGAAGGGCCGGCAGATCGTCCGACGACTCCAGCTCTCGGGCAACCCGGCCCTGAGCCACCGCTCCCTTGACCGCCAGAAGGAGCTCAGATCTATCTGGGGGTTTGGTCAGAAATGCGGTGGCGCCGGCCTCGAGGCACTGTCGGGAGGTAAAATCGTCTCCATGTCCGGTCAGAATGACAACGGGGATCTCCAGGCCGCGGCGCCTGAGATTGTCCAGCAGGCCCAAACCATCCATGCCGGGCATTTTGAGATCCAGTAAAACTGCATCCTGGGGCCGTTGATCCATCAGATCCAGGGCCTGAAAGGCGTCGGAGACCGTTTCGACGGTCAGACCCTCCCCGGAAAGCGTTCTCTCAAGTGCCGCCCGCACGGCGGCGTCATCGTCAACGATCAGAATGCGTCCGTCCATGGGGTCATGGTAGCAATTCTTTGCTGGACGGGGAGAGCCTCATGGGCCGAATCTTCCGGTTGGCGTGTGGGCCGTCGAGGTCACCGACCACCACAAAATATATGAGCGCCCCTCTCAAACGGGGCGTGCATGGTACGGCTTTCTTCATCAGGCAGGCCTTCCCCCCGAGCCGTCGCCCGCGAAGAAAGCCGATACCTGGCAACCCACGGCGGGCACCTCAGCAATCGAGTCTCGGCCGGGGGAAGTAGGCCGCCGAGGTCGTTTTTCTCAAGGGGTGGTTTCTTCCCAATTTTCAACGATGTCCCCCCTTGAGGAAATCGCGCCGAGCGGGAGCGCCGCCAGGCGTTCCCGAAGGCCGGGGTTGGATAACACGGGCCGTGCCCGCGTCAGCGTCCGTAGACCGCGTCCGTCAACCGGGACCGTGGCGAAGTCCAGCGGTGACCCAAGAAAAACAATGTCCCTAATAGATCCAGAAAAACAATGTCCCTAATAGATCTGGGGGCTCTCCACGCCAGGTTATGATGGCCCTCGGGGGCAATCTGATGGCTGGACCAGAATTCAGGAATCGTAGAGTTCTGAAATGTGCCGTGATTGTTTTTGGTATTGCCACTCTGCTGATTCCGTCCAAGGGGTCATCAGCCCAGCCGGAAAAAGGGCTAGGGAGTATCATCCGTTCGGGGGATCCGATTGGATGTGAACTGCGTTCCTATCCGCCGGACCCGACTTCGGATATCGATTGGTCCGCCGGAACCAGCGGGGTCGCTGATATTCAGAGCGCCTTCAACAACGGACGAGCAGGCGAGAACTCCCAACTGGGTCTGTCGATTCCCATGTTGACGTTGCCTTCTCAGGGCACATGGGACGGAATGAGCAACAGCGAAAAGGCCTTTTGGCTGGTGAACCGCGAACGCATCGACCGTGGTGTCTTGCCCATGCACGGCGTGGAGGCCAACGTCGAGAGCATCGCTCAATACTACGCGCAGTACCTTCTCGACAACGATGCCTGGGGGCACTCTGAAGATGGCAACAGCCCCTGGGAACGATTGGATACAAATCCCGCGATCTACGCGTGTCATGACTTTCTCAATGTTGCCGAAAATCTGGCGGTCCTGGTGACCAGCGGCACCAGCATTCCACTACCCGTCGAACGCTCGGTCTACATGTGGATGTATGACGATGCCGGCTCATCGTGGGGTCATCGTCATGCCATATTGTGGTTCCCCTACAACGACAACAGTGGCGCGGCTGGCATGGAAGGTTTCATAGGTATTGGGCGAGCAAGCGGTGGCCCTTACCAGGGCCCTTTCAGCAACCCATGGAATTTTGCAGAGCTGATAGTCATGAACGTCTTCGACCCCTGTTCCTCATGGGATTACGAAACAGACGAAATCTTCTCGAACGGCTTTGAAACCGGCGATACCGCGGAGTGGAGCCTCGCGGAACCCTAGAGGTCCGGCCTACCAAACCCAGGCGTCGGTCGTGCCGTCTTCGAAACCATCTTCAAAGATCAGATCGGGATCGCCGATCTCTTCGATACACCATGGGGTGTGAGCGGCGCGAAGGGTATCGATGAATGTAACGACCCGGGAGTGGAAGAGAATCTGGTTGTCCCCGCAGCCTCTCCAGTGGCAGTAACTCATCATCGTACCGGGCCCACCCGGGGGGCACGATGTCGTGCCGGAGTAGCAGTCGGCCTCGCCGGAGTAACACTCGTCGATCGGCGGCGAGTAGCAGTGGGTGTGGTGCGACCCGAAATTGTGGCCCAGTTCGTGGGCGCCGACCCGGACGTTTGCAGCCATTTCAATTCCAGCATTCCTGAAGGGTTCAAAAACCGAGTAACCGCCTGCAGAGGACTGGTGTTCGCAATAGCCGTCGAGCCAGGCGATGCCTGAAGAGTAATAGGGATCTGTAGACTTCCCCGACAACAACTGGGCAAAGACCCGGTCGACCGTGTCGTAGTTGGCGGCCCAGTAGTTACCGAATTCACTCAGCATGGTGGCGTTGGCCGGGGACGCGTTGACCGTGTACGGATCGGTGTCGAAGGGAGGCCCCCCGGTGCGCAGGTACGTCGTACCCACCAAAAGGCGCAGTGACAGATCCCGTTCATACATGACATTCGACTGGTTGATATAGTCGGCGATCCAGGCTGTGGCGTTGGTCTCGTTGTCGGCAAAGCGGTAATGGAGCCACTCCTGGTCGGTGTCGAAAGCGATTACCGCCGAGTAGAGGGGCTCGTCGGTTACAGCTTTGGGCACTGCTGGGAAATTGGCCATCGGCGGGAGCTCATCGGCCGAGAGGTCAAGGGGAAGCCGGTCGGTGCCGCAGCTGTACGTCAGCGGTGGCGATCCGGGTGGCCGCAGGGCCTCGGGCGTTCCCAGGCGGTATGAGGAACTCGCCCCCAAAGCCGACTCGGCGATCGCGTTCACTCCACCGTGGCTTCGAACAACACCGCGTAAGATCCCGGAAGCCGGGTCCACCGACAGGGCTATTCGAATGTCGGGATCCCAGAAGGAGACCCCGCGGAAGAAAAGCCGGTCAGAGCGTTCCGCTTCGTGCTCACCCTGTTCATTGACAACGATGACCCGGGCACCCTTGGCGTAGATTTCGACCCGCTCGAGACTGACCAGGTGGCGTACCCCTGGTTTGACGGGGAATTCGGCGACGGTGACGGACGAGCCCATCTCGGCCGAGCGAAGTGCCGCTGTGATGGCATCGGGCACAACAAAATTCTCGACGAAAGTGTGGCTCTCCTCGTTGAATACCAGATCACCCTCAGGGATGGTCAATTCCAGGTCGGCGGGAAATATGGGACCTGTGGTCACAATTCCGGCAGCAACGACGAAACTTACAATAAGGATCTGTGAGAACTTCATGAATTCTCCCCCCCGCCACCAATATAGGGCCTCATTGTCGGATTGACAGTAGCCTGGATCACGAAAAAGCGGGCCCGAAGGCCCGCATGCAATTCGTCAGACGAATTGCTTCTACTCTTCTACGTCAAAGCTGACGCCCTGCGCCAGGGGCAGTTCGGTGGACCAGTTGATGGTGCAGGTCTGGCGGCGCATGTAGGCCTTCCAGGCGTCTGATCCAGCCTCGCGGCCTCCACCGGTCTCCTTCTCGCCGCCGAATGCGCCACCGATCTCGGCGCCGGAGGTGCCGATGTTGACGTTGGCAATGCCGCAGTCGGAGCCTTCGTGGGAGAGGAATCTTTCGGCGGAGTACATGCTCGAGGTGAAGACTGCCGAGGACAGGCCCTGATCGACGGAATTGTGCATCGCCATCGCTTCGTCGAAGTCTCCATACTCGAAGACGTAGAGAATCGGCGCGAAGGTCTCGTGGCGAACGATGTCCATACCCGGGTGGGCCTTGACGATCGTCGGCTCGACGTAGAATCCGGGCCGGTCAACTTGGTCACCGCCGGCGAGGATTTCTCCACCCTGCTCTTTGACCTTGTCCAATGCGGCGAAATGCGCCTCGATGGCGGCCTGATTGACCAGGGGGCCCATCAGGATGCCGTCTTCCAGGGGATCGCCGATGGTGATCGAACCGTAGGCCTTGGTCAGTTTCGGCAGCAGGTCACCGGCGATGTCTTTGTGCAGGAACAAACGACGCAGGCTCGTGCAGCGCTGCCCGGCTGTGCCCACCGCGGCGAAGAGGATGGCGCGAAGTGCCAGGTCCAACTTGGCGTCAGGCTCGACGATGATGGCGTTGTTGCCGCCAAGTTCCAGAATGCTGCGCCCAAAACGCTTGGCCGTCGTTTCCGCGACGTGCCGTCCCATGTCGGTCGAGCCGGTGAAAGAGACCAGGGGAACGCGCTTGTCGTTGAGCATGGTCTCGCCGACGCTGCGGCCGGGACCGATGACCAGGTTGAAGACACCGGAGATGCCGTTGCGCTCCATGACGTTGTTGCAGATATTCTGCACAGCGACTGCGGTTAGTGGGGTCGACGAGGAGGGCTTCCAGATCATCGTGTCGCCGCAGATGGCAGCCAGGGCAGCGTTCCAGGCCCAGACGGCAACGGGGAAGTTGAACGCCGAAATGATGCCGACAACTCCCAGAGGGTGCCACTGCTCGTACATCCGGTGGCGCGGTCGCTCGGACGTCATGTTGGGGCCGTAGAGCTGCCGTGACATTCCGACCGCAAAATCGCACATGTCGATCATCTCCTGGACCTCGCCGAGGCCTTCGGAGTAGACCTTACCCATTTCCAGTGAGACCAGGCGTCCCAGGGCATCCTTCTTCTCGCGAAGAGCATCGCCCAGCTGACGGACGATTTCACCGCGCTGCGGTGCCGGCATCATGCGCCATGCCGGGAACGCCTCGTGGGCGATGGCGGAAACCTTTTCGTAGGTGTCCTTGTCGGCCTGGACGACGGATGCGATGGTTTCGCCGGTAGCCGGATTGACCGAGGCCAGGACCTTGCCTCCGGTGGTTTCGATCCACTGGCCCGTACAGGCGCCGGGGTTGATTTCTTTCAAGCCGAGGTCACGAAGAACCGTTGCGATATCAGACATGTTCATTCCTCCTGCAGCCGGTCGCTGCGCGCCGGAGTGTAGCAGAACGTAGAGGGGGGAGGGGAAGGATGAAGGGGGAAGGATGAAGGCGGAAGGGACTAACGTCGTCTTTTTGGCTTGAAGACCCGGGCAGGCCCGTCGTTTTCTGTCTCTTTTTCCTTGGTAAATTCCTCTTCCCACTTCTGGATCTCGTTTGGCCGCAGCGGAGGCTTCGGGCGAGGCTTCCCAGGGCGGGTCTTTGCACCTCGACGGCCGGTCCACCGCGCCAAGGTCCGAACCAGCGCTCCTCGTTCTCGGGCCCTGTTCGCCAGTCCGCGGTCGTTGGTGACGACGGACCAGGAGCGGGCGGCACCGCCGGACGGCAACCTCCCGATGATGACGTCATCGGCGCTGGTTTGGCCTGAGTAGAGGATGGTCACCTGTCCCAGATTTTCGATTGCAGGACTGCCGGAGGGTGGTGGTCCGTCGAATACAACTGTGACTTTAATTTTTTCGTGGCGTGATTGATCTAAGACTGTCTGTCTGACGGCCTTGCGGGACCGTTGATGGGACGGCAAGCTGTGGAGCAGGTTGTTGCCGTCGATAATTATCGGCATAGGACCTTCCGGCTATTGCTTCTTCGATCGAAAGAAACCACGGAGTCGGCCCAACGGTTTTTTCCCGGAGAGAACGGCATAGTCTTCTGTGGCCTTGGGGTTCTTTGGATCCAAGGACAGCACCTTTTCCAGGGCCTTTCGCCGTCGTTCGGTATCACCGTGTCGTTGCCAGAAATTCGCCAGTTCCAGCCACGCGTCGATGAAATCGGGATCGACCTCCAAAACCCTGTGAAGGGTTCTCAGGGCTTTGGTGTCCCACTTTGGATTCTTCAGCTGCAACTGGGCCAATTTCAGGAGGGTTTTGGGACGTGCTTCGATGGCACAGGCCTGTTCCAGCATCTGGAGGGCACTGAAAATTTCACCGTCTCGTATCAACTCGTCGGCGCGCTTGAGGTTGGCTTCGACCAGGGCGGCACGGGCGTCGGGATCGATCACTGGAGTCTTCGGTTGACCGTTCATCCGGCTGCGATCTCTGGCGACCCCGGCCAAAACGGTGTTATATCGTCGCCTCATCGCGGGGTCCCCAAGGACCTGGTAGGCGTCTTGTACACGGTCTTGAATGGTCTCCAGCCAGGTTTTTGCGTCTCCCAAATGAGGTTCCGAGGTTCTGGAGATTGCATACCGCTGCCGGATCGAGGTCCAGGCGTCGATGATCTCCTCGTCCGTGGCCGTCCGAGGGAGACCCAGGGCCTGATAGTGGTCAGTCCGTGGCGCCGATACCGCCAGGTGCTCGATCTCCGTGCGCTCGTCGTGTTCCTTTTCGCTCCACGGCGAGGCGGCCTCGCCCTGCGCTTCGGCCTCGCCGTGATCGGTGTCCTCTTCGCCCTCATCGATCGTGATCAGTCGAGCTATGACCAGGGTATAGATTGTGGCAATGGCCTCGTCCTCGGACATCGAAGCACCCTGAATCAAATCCCGGAGTCGGGGCCGACCGTTTGCTCGACTGAGGATGAATCCTTCGGTTGGGGTGACATCGAGGTCCGAGAGCAACCCCTGAAGGTCCCCGATCGGTCGTACCCGGCGACTGCGATCGCCAACGAGCCTGTTCTTGGCCTCGGAGTCCTCAGAGGCCCTGGCAACGTTCAGGAGAACCTGAGTGGTTGTCAGATGGGTCAGCGTGTCGAGATGGACTCCCTCAGGGTCGTCGAAGAACTCGGTATAGGCTGAGGTATCCGCCGCCGCCCGACGGATGATGGTCAGGGCAAGATCCTGGAGTTCTCTTTCCAACTCGGATGCGCTGATGAATCCCCTGGAAATCAGGACCTCTCCCAGTGGTGGTGCGTCGGCGGTGGCTTGTGTCAAGAGTGCCTGGGCGCGGTCATTTTCGTCCAACCAATGCTTTTCGACCAGGTACAGCCCCAGCTTCTCTTCTTCCAGGGTCGAGCGGGCTGCTTTGACCGTTCCATCGACCAGTACGATGCCTCGGTGAGCCTCGGCGCCCATGGCAGTCAAGATTCCTGAGGCTTTGGTTTGAACCAGTTCGCTCAAGATCTCCGGAAGTGGGCGACTCGCGTAGTGCTGAAGACGTTCATCTGCAGACACGGATCAGCCGCCCTCCTGGACGGTGTCCGTGTTCTCGTCGATTTCTACGACGTGGGGTTCGAAACCATCACGGAGAATCGAGTCCGGCACCCTGTCGACGGCCGCCTGGGCCTCGGATTGTGAAGGAAATTCTCCCCAGACCAGTCTCCAGCATGTTTCGTCTCCCGCCTCGCTATCCCCCGCCAGAGCGATTGGTCTGACATCGTCGTGTCGGCGAGCCACCTGGAGCAGACGTCGGTATTCGTGGGGTTCGCATCCGAGATCGACGGCGACCGCCCAATGTCCTGTGATCTCAGGTTGGGGTGGGGCCTTGCTCTCTCGAAATCCGAACCACCACGCGGCAACGCCAGCAGCGGCGATGACGATGGCGGCAAGGAGTACCACCAGGGGTGACAATTTTCTGGGCTGAGTCTCGCGATCGAGGCCGGCCTGAGATTCCGGGTCTGCAATCAGGATTGGGGCTTTTTCGGGCGTTGCCGCCCGGACTGCTTCGAGCATTCCTGAGGCAGTCAGTGCGGCCAGGAGCTTGATGACGTCGGCGCGGTCATGTGGTGACCGTGAGGCAATTTCCTCTGCGGTTCGTTGCCCTGTAATCTTGGCGACGATCAGATCCGCTTCTTCCGAAAGACCCAGTGGAGCGTAGAGGTCAAGGAAGCCGTCGGTGCGGCGCAAGAGGACGTCAAGGCTCGGCAGGACGGCCGTTGTGGTTGTGCCTTCGGGATCGGAGAGCACCATTTCCACCAGGACGTGAGTTGCCGATATCGAATTTTTTGATTGTGATTGCTGGAGCTGGTCGACCAATTCGAGGTGCCGGTCAGACTGCAGGAACCAGGTTCGAAGGTGCTCCTGGAGCAAGCCCTTGGCAGCGCCCATGGCCGTTGCCTCGGGGATTGCGTGGGCTGAGGCCAATGCAAGGGCTTCAGCAACCAGGTCTTCCTCCCCCAGTGGTTCGCAGTCCAAGGCCTGTCCGAGCAGTGAGGTATCGATGCCGGTGATACCGACGATTCGACCATCGCTCAACGCCATTTCAAAGGCCATCTCCGACGCACTCAAGCGTGCGCTGCCTGGCCTGCGTTCAGCGACCCACCTTCCCAAACGCCAAATAACCTGCGGATCGTTCATGATGGAACTTTAAACGATCGGTACCTGGAGTGTCCAGGAGCCTTGAGGGCAGAGGCCGCCAACGTGGTCGAGAAGATGAATTGGCCGAGGCCTCTGTCCTGCAGGTTCCGAGTTGCGCTGCTCGTGTCATGAGAAGAATTCTTGGGGTGAAATCATTTAAAATCAGTCTCTTGCAAAAATATTGCAGGTTTCTTCCGTGAAAACCAACAAAAACCAATTGCGCGAAGCACAAAAACTAGGAGCGTGGGCCGGATTGGCCCATTCCCCAGCCCTCAATCAAATCGTGTCCCCTGATGGGCCAATACGGAACGCACTCCTAGGGTTCGACCTCTTCCAGGAGGCCGAGAAATTCTTCGTAGGGTAGGGCTTGCCAGCTCTCGGCGGAGACCGCCCCCTCGGCCCTCGAGATCAATGAGACCTTGTGGGCCGCCTCGACGGTCGGGGCCTCATAGATGTCCATGAAATCGTAGGGTCCGAGGATGGCGTAGTGGGCAACCCACGTAACCTCCGGGCAGGCGGACTTGACCTTGGCCAGCCACGCACGACCCATGGCCCGCCGAACCTGGGCGTCTCGAACGGATTCCGGCGATAACTTGGTCATCAAAACAAACTTCGGCATGACATACCTCCTCTTTGGTCTCATACCAGTGTAATGCTTCCTCTGCACATCGGGCCCTGAGCGGCATACAATGGCCAGGTGAAGATCATCACGACTCACATGTCTGCGGATTTCGATGCATTTGCCTCTGCGGTGTGTGCTGTTCGCCTCTACCCGGATCATCGGGTGCTCTT
>JAUXDC010000177.1 GCA_030618605.1 Holophagae bacterium
CTCGTGGTCGCCTGCACCGGCTTCGGTACCGTGGTCGCCGTCGCTCGTCTGTTGTCGCTAGAGCCGGGGGTTGGGGCCGGATTGCTGGCGGGGGGCTTGACGAGTTCGCCGACCCTGGCCGCAGCGCAAGAAGCCATCCGAACTGGTCAGGTGCCCCCCGCTGACGGTTGGCCCGCCGAGGCCGTCATCGGCAACATCGCAACAGTTTTTGCCATTACCTACATCTTCGGGCTGGCCAGCCTCATCTCCATCGTCAAGTTCCTTCCGAGGGCATTGGGCATCGACCTGGTTTCAGAAGCCGGACGACTCGAAGGGAAAGAAAGTGGCGCCAACATGACGGCCTGCGCGAATGTCCAGGTGAGGTTTTACCGCGTCACGAATGAAGAGATCACTACAGCACCCTTGGCCGAATTTCAGAAACGTTTTTGCGACGGCACCTCCGTTGTCCGGGTTCGACGACTTGGAAATCTCAGGACCATCGAATCCCTGGACTTCCTCCAGCTTGGAGACGAACTCGAGATCCTCGGGCCCGTCGAATATTTTACCGGCGCTATCAATGATATCTGCGAGGAGTTCTTACCTGAAGGCATCTGCCCCGGGCCAACGACGGAAACCGTACCGATTGTCGTCATCAACGCTGACGCCGTGGGAAGGACATTGGGCGAACTTGACATCGCCAGGAAATTTGGTGCCGTCGTGGCACGCGTCCAACGAATGCGCATCGACGTCCCAAACACCGGTAGGCTCGAATTGCAGAAGGGAGACATCCTGACCGTCGTCGGGCCGAAGGAAAACGTCGATCTCCTTGGGGAAATGGTCGGTCACGTCGAACGGGAAATTACCGAAACCGATATGGTGACCTTTGCCCTCGGCATAGCCGCGGGCGTTGGACTCGGCATGTTGAGCTTTCGTGTTGGCGGCATCTCGATTCGCCTCGGATCGGCCGGAGGCCTGCTCGCCGCCGGCATCATGATCGGTTTTCTCCGCACCCTCCGCCCGACCTTTGGTCGATTGCCGGATGGCGCGCGCTGGTTTCTGATGGAATTCGGCCTGTTGCTCTTCATGGCGGGTGTAGGACTTCGAGCCGGCGGCGACATCGTACAGACCTTTTCAAGGGTGGGGCCGACCCTAATTCCGGCCGGAATTGTCGTGACCATGATGACCATGGGGGTCGCCTATTTTTTCGGCCGGAAGGTCCTGAAACTCAATCCGGCACTGCTGCTCGGCGCCATCACGGGCGCCATGACAAGCGGCGCCGCCCTGAGCGTCATCACCAGAGAAGCGAAGTCGTCGGTTCCAGCCCTCGGATACACGGGCGCCTACGCATTCTCGAGTGTTCTCCTGGCAATCGCCGGAGGTCTGATTCTGTTGTTCTGACGAAGACAGGTCAGACCAGAAAACGTATATTGCTTGAGAGGGAATAAGAGCTTTGGAGGCCATAAGGTGGACTATCTCAAGACAGGTGTTGCATGGCTTGATGATCTGATGCCATCGGGGCTCCCCCTTCGGGCGTCCACGTTGTTGAGCGGGCCGGGTGGGTCGGGGAAACCCCTGATCGGCGACAGCTTCGTGGCGGCGTGGTTGCGAGCGGGCGGCAGTGTCGTGTTCATGTCCCTTCAATATCCCAGTACGGATTTCATTTACGAAAGCCTCAAGATTGTGGCTGGGCTCGATCTGAACGAGTACGCGGACAGAGTCGCTTTCATTTCGCTGGACGCCGCGCTTGACGGCATGAGCGCCCCCGACGGCAATGTGTTCAAGGCCAATCTCGTCAAACCAGAGGTGTGGGATGCAGCTATCCCGAAAGCATGTGCCATGGTTCCCGACGGGGGGCCTGGAATCATGGTCTTCGGTTCAGCTCTCAACCTGCTGCTCTTCTCTCCCACCTATGGTCAGGCACTCCTTCAGCGAATGGAGACCTTGCTGCGCGAAGACAAGAGCCGAACCTATGTCTTTTCGGTGAGTACCAGCGCGAAGGCCGAAGAGATCGCCCGCCTGGAGGCGGTCGCCGACAATCTCATCATGACGCGCAGTGAGAAGGAGCCATTCCGGCTGTACATGCGTGTCATCCGCATGAAGGGCCAGTCATTCCCCACTGAGGAAATCCAGGTTCCCATCCCACAGCACTCACTGACCCACGTTCGGGAGATTGCCGAACACAGCCGCAAACGCGTGATTCCTCAGATTTCGAAAATATGAGGCTGCCATCCTGACGTAATCCTGGTGAGGACAAGGCATCACGACCGCCTCCGACCATTTTTTGATGACAGGTCATTTCACCCTAAACTGAACGATCCTCATCGGCGACCTTCGCCAAGTCCTTGGGCCCTGGTGTACCCACGCGGATCGCTTCGCTACCTCCACGGCTCCGCCGTTACCGCCCTTCGGACGGCGCGCGATGTCCCTGCTTTCAAAAAGCCTCGACAGACAAACATGTATGCCTACGTTTTTTTCAAGCACCAGAGCCTCAAGGACTTGACGCATCTCATCCGCCAGAATCGCTCAGGTTAGGTTTACCTTGCACATTCGAAGCATTTCGTTTATAGTCCAACAATCGTTGGAATGATGGATTCAATAATCCAACGACGTTCAATTCCAGGAGAAACACATGACCGACACAAAAAATACGTCCCAAAGAAAAACTGACGTCCTGATCATCGGCGGGGGCCCCGCAGGTATTCAGGCATCCCGAATGCTCAAGACCGAACACCCCGAGTGGGACGTGACTGTTCTCCGGCCCGAAAGCTACTCGATGGTCTACTGCGCAATCCCCTACGCCCTCGAAGGGTTGATTTCGGCCGACAAAACATTCAAGAAGGATGATCTGCTGACGGAGGTCGGCGTCAATCTCCTTCGCCTCAAAGCCGTCAAGGTCAAAGCCGAAGACCACACCGTGGACCTCGCCGACGGCAGTTCCATCAGCTACTCCAAGTTATTCATCTGCGTCGGGGCAACCCCGGTCCGGCTGCCGGTTCCCGGCGCTGACCTTCCGAATGTCTACACCGTCAAAACCGGCGAGGACATGATCCGTCTCATGGGATGCTTGAACGGAGGCCAGGACTTCTGCGTTTCCGACTCTCCGGACAAAGTTCCGGAAGGTTTGAAGGCCGTCGTCGTCGGCGCCGGCGCCATCGGTCTGGAACAGGCAACGGCCTTCAGGACCCGAGGCGCCGAGGTCCACCTGGTCGAGATGCAAGACCGGCCCCTGCCGCTGATGTTGGACGGCGAGATGTGCTCGGAGATGATCACCAAAGAGATCCTCGAAACCGGCATTCATTTCCACGTCGGCGTTTCTCTCAAGGAGATGGTCGGCGAGGAAGGATGCGAGGCTGTCGTGCTCTCCGACGGAACACGCATCGACCTCGACCCGTGCAAAGATTTCGTCGTGCTGGCTGCAGGGATGAAACCCGAGACCGGCTTCCTTGACCTCGATCTCTTCGACCACCGGCCCGACGGCCTGGTGGTCGACAAGCATATGCGCACCAATGTCCCGGACGTTTGGGCGGCGGGTGACTGCACATCCTTCTACTCCGGGATCGACGGGAAACCGCTCGGCGGAAAATTGGCGACCAACGCGGTTCCAATGGCCAAGGTCGCCGCCCAGGACATGATGGGCATCGAAGCCAGTTATCCCGGGTTCTTCAACGGGGCAGTGACGGTGATGGGCCATCTCCGCATCGGCGGCACCGGCTTCACCGAGTCTTTCGCACGCTCGCGAGGCATCGAGGTGTTCTCGACCACCGCTGAACTGCCCACTCGGTTTCCGATGATGCCGGAAAAGGGCTTTATCAGGGTTCGCCTACTGTTCGAGGTTGAGAGTCTCCGCCTGGTCGGCGCCCAGATGGTCGGTACCGATGCCGTCGCCGAGAGGATCGACCTCTTGACCCTGGCAATCCAGCATCGTTTGACCGCACATGACCTTACTCAACTGAGTTATTCGGCCCAGCCCTGGCAGACGTTCTTCCCGGCGAAGAACGTCATCGTCGAGGCAGCGACGGCGGCCGTCAACAGCAGGCGATAGCGTGACCGTCGAGCCCTCGGGCCACCAGCAGAAACTCAAGGACCGCGACGCCTACGGCCGAGTGGCAATGATTCTGGGCGCCCTGGCCAACCCCGTCCGGCTGGAGATCGTCGAACTCCTGGCACAATGCGAACGCTCGGTCGACGCGCTGGCCAAGAAATGCAGCCAACCCCTAAAGAATATCTCCCATCACCTGCAGAAGCTGCATTCGGCCGGTATGGTCGACCGGAGGTCGGAGGGCCGCACAGTCATCTACTTCCTGACTGACCCCTCGGTCGCGACCTTCTGGTCCCAGACCCGGAACTTCGCCGAAGAACGGCTGTCCGGGCTGATCTCCCGGGCTGGGGGAGAAGCCCCTTCGATTTACGGCATTGATCTCAACCCCGAGGTCCTGCACCAGATGCTGGGCAACGACGAGGTCACAGTCATCGACGTTCGACCACCAGAAGAATTTTCGGCGGGACACCTGCCCGGCGCCCGGTCGGTACCGCTCGAGTCACTCAAGAAACAGATGGAAGGTTTCCCCAAGGATAAGCCCGTCGTCGCTTATTGCCGGGGGCGCTACTGCCTCCTGGCGGAGATCGCCGTCGATGTGTTGGAAAACTCCGGGTTCGAAGCCACACGCTTCGCCGACGGTGTCATCGAGTGGCGGGATGCAGGGCTGGATGTCGAAAGAAAAACTGAACCTCAAGGCAAGGACGCACCATGATCAAACACAACCTGATCGTCGTCGCTGCGGCCCTTCTGGTGGCTCTGGCAACTCACCCGATACATGCACAGATTCTTACGGATGAGGCCCGCGAACCCCTGATCGACCTACTGGCCAGCGAAAGGATTGAGCGGATCGATTTCATCTCGACGTCCTTCGACGGCGCGATCGAGAATATCGAACTGGCGGTCGATACGATGCTCGAGACTACGAAGAGCGCCCCTTCACCACCGGAAGAGACTGTCCGGGCCCTGGTCGAAGTCATCTGGGCCCTCGATGGTTTCAAACCCCGCCGGGACGGCTACAACTTCGACACCCTGAAGCTCATCATTCTCGATCGGGGCGATGCGAGGCAGCTTGGCGAATTGGTTAGCATGACGACCGTGATGATTCTGGAAGACCCGGCATCTCGGGCTGCTGTCCAAGTTTCCGGCAAAGCATT
The DNA here is from genome assembly GCA_030618605.1 of Holophagae bacterium. Taxonomy (GTDB): domain Bacteria; phylum Acidobacteriota; class Thermoanaerobaculia; order Thermoanaerobaculales; family Sulfomarinibacteraceae; genus DAOWGJ01. Next base: position 5,173 of record JAUXDC010000177.1, read on the forward strand.
GTTCAGAGGGATCACCCTCGATTCTGAGGAAGGTATTTCGCCTCTCGAGCAACTGCTGGACCACGTCAGAAAAGTCAACAAGATGTCCCACTCCGACCGCGGAAAATTCTTCCGGTGACACACCGACGACGACCACTCTTCGTACTCCTGACCGTCTGTCTTATGGTGTTGGCTTCACGTTTCGTTCCGGCTCAGACCGATAAAGCCAAAACCACGTGGCCCTCTTATTGGCAAGTCCACTGGGAAGACGGCACAACCGAGGTGACACTGCTCTTCTCCGGCGACGATTCGGTCGTCGCCCGGGCCGGTGAGCGACAGTGGACCGGCACGATCACAGGGACGTTCATCGACCTGAACGGTCCCGACGGCCACGGCGGGCAACATCGGTGGAGAGGATGGATGACGACTCCAAGGGGTTCAGACTCCCCTCCATTTCTCGCGGGCTCCCTCACCGCAGTTGACGCCCATGGACTGGTGTCGACTTCAGGCTGGTATGCCTTCCAGAGAACCGGCCAGACCCCAGAACTGCCAGCCCCGATTGAGGCCCCGTCAGACACAACGATCCCGGACCTCGATCGAGCAACACCTTCACCGCCGGAACCAACCACCACCTCGACCCCACAGGCCTTCGTCCTTTCTCGATCGACAGTGCCTTCTCAGGCGTCGTTCGAGGGGCGATGGGAAGCCCTGGACGGCGCCTTCATCATCACTCGCGATGGGAGAAAGTTGACGGTGCAAACACGCGACGGCCGATTGATTCAAGGCCGAATCACCGGAAGCGCAAGTTGTGTCATCGGCCTTCGGCCCGGGTGTTGCTCCGGTGCGTTCGAGGATGCCGACACCATCAAGTGGCAAGACGGCTCCGTGTGGCGCAGGAAACCGGCCCAGTAATGGAAATAGATTTTTTCTCCGGGTAACCGACCCGGTGTCAATTTTGAATCAACGAATTCTTGATGGAAAAGAGGAGGACTCAATGACCGTAAACAGCAACAGAAAGAACGGCGATCGGTGGATCAAGGCGGTTGTGGCAACTACCGTCTTGGTGGGGCTCATGCTGGTGAGCACACCGGCGAATGCCAAGATCACCCTGACGCAGAAGATCGGCGACAAAGAGGTCCAGCTCAAGATCTACGGCTTCTCACAGCTGGAGATGCGAGGCGGGGACGGCTACACGGAGGAAGGCGGACCCTTTTTCCGTGCACAGCGTATCCGTATGGGCTTCAATTATTATCACGGGCCGATCGCAGGCAAGCTGCTCCTTGACTTCAACCAGAGTTTCACCTCAAGAGATGGCGGACTGCCCGAGGCGATCAAGGATGCCTTTGTCGCCTACACCTTTTCCAATGCGGCCTTCGTCCGTCTCGGCATGATGAAAACACCGGTCGGTCAGAGCTTCACGACACCCGGCTGGAACCTGGACAACATCGAACGAACACATCTGGACAAGGGTCTGGTCCTTGAGCGTGATTTCGGTGTCATGCTCTCCGGCCGCCTGATCGGCCAAAAAACGTACGAAGGTAAGAAGCAGTATCAGCTCCACGGCCTGGAGTTGGGCACCGAACGCCAAGGCTACGGCTGGGGCTATGACATCGGCGTCTTCAATCCGGCCGGACGGTCGGATGCCGTCGTCTGGGACACCGACGTCATCGGCGATGCGCTGGCCTACGCCGCCCGATTCCACTACGACTATGGCCAGGCCTTTCATGCCGAGGCCTCCTGGGGCATGTCCGAGCAGGCCGGTGGACCGGAAACCGAGGACTATTCGGTCTTTGGGCTGGCCGTCGCTTCCGAATTGTGGGATTACGGCATCGAGATGAAGATGGAATACCTCAGTGGATCAAACATCAGAGGCATTGAAGGGTGGGATCAGCAGACTCTCTCGGCAACCTTCGGCTACATGCTGACCGAACAATTTGAACTGATGGCCAGGACATACCAGAGCGCGGCTCAGCAGATCGGCATCGAAGACTCCGACCTGGGAAATACCTACCTTGGATTCACCTATTTCCTCGCACCAATTACCACCAAGCACCGAGATCTCCAGCGCCACAAAATCACTGTCAACTACATCGTCACCAATGCCGATGAGGAGACCTGGAGCGGACTTGGCGGCCTGACCGATAACGCGTGGGCCATCGGCTGGCAGTACATGTTCTGAGATTTTCTTCGACCGGCTGGGCCCTGGTGGGCACTGCACGAGGGAAGTATTTCGCTTCTCGCCCACCAGGGTTCCGTCGGATCGATCACGGTGTCACAGAGGCTCTGGGCTCCGAAATCGGGAGGAAATTGATTCCGATCGGTAAAACGATTCCGATCGGTAAAACCCTTCGGACAATCTCTCCAGTGCATCCGGAGCGGGCGCCTCCGTTGGTGGGCCAAGGCCCACCCTACATTTTTCTTCACTTGTTGTGCCTCTTTGGGCCTCTTCGTGGCTTTTTACAAATTCCGAGCTGCCATCGCACGACGCCGGATCATCTCCCGCCAGGGGCCTGTCGCCCTGAGGCGCCCGAGATTGCCGACGTGGCCTCCGAAGGTCCGATTGATAAAGACAGCGTCACTGGGGAAACTCATATCACCGAACTCAGACCAATATTTCATCCCCACCTCCATCATGGCGTCACCCAGATCGTCCGCCCCGAAGGTGTAGGGCGGGTCTTCCCTGACGATCCGCCCGAGAATCTCGGCATAGGCTT
>JAUXDC010000280.1 GCA_030618605.1 Holophagae bacterium
GTCTCCGCTATCCTCCCACCATGCGCGTGGGTCTGGCCGTCTCATCCAACAAGTTCACCGGCGCCGCGGCGGTGGCCGAACACTGGTGCCGGGCCCTGCACGCCACGGGTCACGAAGCAAGGTTGCTGTTTGTCGCCGGGGCGAATCTCGAGCGCAGGCTTATCGGCATGCCTTGGGCAATTCCGGACCTGGTCAAGGAACGTCAGCCCGGCGACATACGGTCCAACATTGGAGCCCTTCGCCGATTGGCCGAGGGGTCTGATGTCGTCATGACCTTCCTGCCCCACGATCACATCGAAGCGCTCATAGCAGGTGCTCATCGACGAGCCCCCCTCGTTCGAGCATTCCGAAATCCCCGCCATCTCCGCAAGGACCTCTTTCATCGATGGACAGCTCAGCGGTGTTCCGGTGCTCTGGCACCGTTTGAAAGTCTCTTGGAACGTACCGAACAACTGGTCGGAGGACGCCCGACGACGTCACTCCTCGTACCGGTCGAAGACCGATTCAGGCCCGGTCCGGACCCCCGAGAAGCCAGACAATTATTGGGGATGGATCGAGTGACTCCAGTCATCGGCATGGTCGGGAAATTGGCCCATGGACGCGGCTTCGAAATACTCCTGGATGCAGCCGCTCGGACCCGCAACCACTGCCGAATCCTGGCAGTCGGCCATGGGGAATTCCAACCGTCATTGGAGCGGCAGTCCCAGGATCTCGGGATCTCTGACCGAGTCACCTGGACCGGCAAGCGCGAGGACGATCTCCCGCTGTTGTTCGGCGCCATGGATGCCATGGTATTCGCAGGGGCTGGATCCGACTGGGGACATCGCGCAATCTCAGAGGCCCAAGCCTGCGAATGTCCGGTGATCGCCAGGCCTCTTGCCGGCGTCAAAGACCTGGTACTCCACGAACGCAGCGGGTTGATAACAGAGGACCCGCAGGGCATAGCAAACGCTTTCGACCGACTGATCGATGACCCCGATTTCGCCCGAACACTGAGACACGGCGCATCCGAGGCAACCGCTGACCGCCGGTTCAGCCCGGTCGGCCGAAGACTGGCGGCTTTTCTGGAAGAATTCTCCCCTGTTGATCGTTCTCCCCTGTGGAGGAACTGATGACGAGGCACTCGACTTGGATCATGACCATCCTGCTGCTCTGCGCCACCGCCTCGGCAGCTGTGGCGCCCATTGAGATCCATGTGGTCGTCGAAGATCGCGCAATGCTCGAAGCTCTTTCCTCAGAGGTCTCGATCACCGGTTTCGTCAACGGCATCGCGACCGTGGTCTGCTCGCCGGACCAGCTCGTTCAGCTCCGCGAGCAGGGCCTTGAGGTGTCAATCGTCGAAAGGCCCAAAACCACCGGCATTACGATGTGTCCATCCGGCTGGGAAGACCTCGGCACGCCGCTGTGGGACTGCTACCCGACCTACCCCCAGTACGAGGCCATGATGCACCGGCTGGCCGAGTCATACCCCGCCCTCTGCCGACTCCACGATCTCGGACCGACCGCCAATCTCACCAAAGACCATCGGCTGCTGGCCCTCGAGATCTCGCGCAACCCCGATATCGACGAAGCGGAGCCCGAGGTCTTCCTGACCTCGTCCATGCATGGAGACGAAACTGCGGGCTACGTCACGATGCTGCGATTGGCCTTCGACCTGGTAGACCGCTATGGTTCCGATGTCCTCGTCACCAACCTCGTCGACCAGACCGAAATTTGGATCAATCCCCTCGCCAATCCCGACGGGACCTATTTCGGCGGAGATCACACGGTCAGATCGGCCATTCGTAATTTTACGAACGATGCCGGCCACAATTCCTGGGTCAATCCGAACAGGAACTTCCCCGACCCCAGACTTGGAGACCACCCCCACGGAAACCCGTGGTGGCCTGAGACGGTCGCGATGATGGACCTCGCAGAATCTCGACATTTTGTCCTGTCGGCCAACCTGCACGGCGGGGCCGAACTGATCAACTACCCGTGGGATACGTGGTGTGATCGACACCCTGACGATCAGTGGTTCTTTGACCTCTCGCTGGCCTGGGCGACGGCGGCCCAGGAGGACGGCCCACCCGGCTACCTCGACGACTGCCGTCAGCCTGGATGTTTCGGAGGGGCCTGCACCCCCGGCGTGACCAACGGCGCCGACTGGTACCCAATCGCAGGCGGACGACAGGATTTCATGACTTATTTCCATGGCGGTAGAGAAGTGACCGTCGAAATTTCGTCCACCAAACTCCTGCCGTCCGAGCAGCTTCAAACCATCTGGACGGCAAACCGGAGGGCGATCCTGGACTTCATCGGCACTGCCCACCACGGCATACACGGCACCGTAATCGATGCCGACACCGGTCGCCCATTGGCCGCCAGGATCGAGGTCATCGACCTGGATACGACCGAGGCCCAATCCAGTATCGGATCCGACCCTGCCGCCGGTGACTTTCACCGTCTCCTCAACCCAGGAATATACGACCTGCGTGTCTCCGCGATGGGGAGAAAAACCCTGAGAGTCATGGGCGTCGAGGTCCCTGAGAACGGCACCTCACCGGCCCTGGAGATCCTGCTCGAACGCACCGAGGCCGTGGAGTTCCCCCACATGGAATACCAGCAATGATCCACCAGCCCCGGTGAGACCAAAGGCAAAAATGCGTTCCAATGCCGCCTGAGGTCACGATGCGGGGCAGGAGCCCCGCGCTCCCACACACAGTCCCAGCGGCTCCTCTTGTCTCTCTCTTTGTGACTTTTTGCGCCCTTTTGTGGCTATTTTTCCCTCTTCGTGTTCTTCGTGGATCAAATTTTCTCTCTGTGCGGCTTTGCGTATATTTCCCTGGTCCCTGTATTCTGAGCCCTCGCTTCACCCTTGAGGCAGTTGGAGGATCCGCACCCGATGAAAGACCAAACAAATACCGGCGGCACCCGGCCGTCGACCCGCGACCGCTCCGCGATCCCCGAGAGATTCACCTGGGATCTGTCCCACCTCTATCCCGACTGGGAGTCGTGGGAGAAGGACCTCGGGCAGGCCGAAGAACTGATGGAGCGCTACAGTGCCTTCGAGGGCACTCTGGCCGACGGCCCCGACCGGATTCTCGAGGCCTCACGCCTCTCCGATGAATTAGGCCAATTGGCATACGGAGTCTACCGTTACCCCGGCTTGATGCAGAACCAGGACACCCGGGACAACGACGTCAAGGAACGTCTGGGGCGGGTACAGATCCTCTTCGCCAGATTCCGGCAGGCCACCGCCTGGTACTCTCCGGAACTGCTGAGGATTCCCGAAGAAACGATGAGGGAGTGGCTCAAGAAGACCCCTGACCTCGAGCCCTACCGCTTCGGTATCCTCGAGACCTACCGTCAACAGGCGCACGTACTGGATGAGCAGGGGGAACGAATTCTGGCCCTTGCAGGTCCCTTCAACAACACGCCGTCCGAGGCCTACTCGATGCTGGCCGACGCCGACGTAACCTACCCGACGATCGAGCTCTCGGACGGACGCTCGGTCGTCGCCAGTCACGCCGGCTACCAGCACGGCCTTCACACCCTCAGACAGCAATCGGACCGGGAGGCCTTGTTCAAGGCTCACTTTTCGGTCTATGACAAGACCCCGAACACATGGGCTGCCATCTACGACGGAGTGCTCCAGCGCGACTGGTTCATCACGCAGGCACGGAAATATTCAACGACGATCGAGGCCGAGTTGGACGACAATGCGATTCCGGAGACAGTCGTCGACACGTTGGTAACGACCGCCCGCGAAGGCGCCGCGCCTCTGAGGCGTTACCACGCTTTGAGGAAGAGGGTGCTCGGGCTGGAGAACTACCGCTATTTCGACGCCTATCTTCCTCTAGTTGAGGTGGACTGGACCCTCCCCTACGACGACGTCGCCCCCCTGATTGAGGCCTCGGTGAGCCTCTTCGGAAACGACTACCAGAATACCGTCCATCAGGCCTTCAGCCAGCGTTGGATCGACGTTTACGAAAACGAAGGCAAACGGTCGGGGGCGTTCTCGGCAGGCGTCTACGGCGTCCACCCCTACATGCTGCTCAATTATGCCGACACGCTCAACGATGCCTTCACCGTGGCCCACGAAATGGGTCACTCGATGCACACGGTTCTCTCGCACCAGAGCCAGCCCTTCGCCACCGCCGAATACACAATTTTCGTCGCCGAAGTCGCCAGCATGACCAACGAGAATTTATTCCTCGACCTGCTCCTGGAACGAGAAGACGACCCATCGCGCCGTGTCGTCATGCTGCAACACGCCATCGACGACATCGCAGCCGGATTCTATCGGCAGACGATGTTCGCCGATTTTGAACTGCGGGCCCATCGGAACGTGGAAGACGGCAAACCGATCACGGCCAAGGTCTTGCAGAAAATCTACCTTGAGGTTCTGGCCGCCTATTTTGGCGACACACTGGACGATCAGGCGTCGTACGAGAACACCTGGGCACGCATCCCCCACTTCTTCGCCTCGCCCTACTATGTCTACCAGTACGCGACCTCAAAAGCGGCGGCAACCCTCATTCACGCAAAAATGACCGCTGGGCCTCAGGAGGAGCGTGCCGAGACTGTCGCTCGTTACCTCGAATTGCTCAGATCCGGGGGCAACGACCACCCGGTTAAACAGCTGCAAAAGGCCGGAGTCGACTTCACCACACCTGAGCCTGTCGAGGCAATGGTTGCAACGATGGACCGGCTGGTGGGGCAGCTCGAGCATGCCCTCAAGGCAGCTGGGAAGCTGAGAGGCTAGGAAGCTGGCACGCCCAACCCCGAGAGCACCGGCATCGACCACGTCGGAAAAGACGAGCGCCCCTCTCCGACGGCGCGTGCCGGGGGCAGCATTCTTTACCAAGCAGACCCCCCGATACACCCGGCGTTACGAAGAATGCTGATACCGGGCAACGCTCGGCGGGCGTGTCGGCTATCGATTCTCGGTCAACGCCGTAGGCCGACGCTATATTTCCCTCAAGGGCGATACCTTCCCGATCCCAACCCTGCTGCCCTTGAGGGATATGCGCCGAGCGGGAGGGCCGGAGGCGCTCCCGAAG
>JAUXDC010000343.1 GCA_030618605.1 Holophagae bacterium
CTTTGGCGGCACCGGCGCTGCCACTCTTTTCCGGAGGCGCGCACTCGACGATGTCGTCTACCCCGACGGCCAGGTCTTCCCCGAATCGTTTTTCTGCTACCGGGAAGACGCGGAGTTGGCCTGGCGTCTCCAACACCGGGGATGGCGCTGCCTCTACGTCCCAACGGCCCGGGCCCTTCACCAACGTGGATTTCGCCCGGAAAGCGGTCGCCGTGGTCAAACGTGGATCAACCGCCACTCGGTCAAGAATCGCTTCCTGCTGCGCGCCCACTGCGCGGACTTTTCCTGGCACCTCCGCTGCTTCCCCTTCTGGCTGATTCGAGACCTTTTGGTAGTCGCAGCCTGTCTGACGGTCGAGACCTCCTCCCTCCCAGGGTTGATCGAAGCCTGGCGCCAAAGACACGATGCAGCCTCGAGACGGCGGTGGGTCCTTTCCCGTGCAACGGCCTCATCCCGACAGGTTTCGCGGTGGTTCCGTAGACCTGAGGGATGGGTGGAACTGATCAACGACCGATGAAGATCGCCATTGTGGGAACTCGCGGCGTCCCCGCCTCATATGGCGGCTTCGAAACCTTTGCCGAAGAGCTGGGACGCCGCCTGTCCGACCGAGGACACGAAGTCTGGGTCTACGGCCGACCGGGCTTCGTCGACCCGGATCTTGGGACATATCTCGGCATGAAACTCGTCGTCGTCCCGGCTATTCGTTCCAAACACTTGGAGACCGTAAGCCACACATTCGTATCGTCGATCCACGCCCTCAGGCAGGGCTTCGACGTCATCCTGATGTGCAATGCCGCCAATGCACCCTTCGTAAAGCTGCTCCAGTTGGGGGACTTGCCGGTTGCTCTCAACGTCGATGGTCTCGAACGCAACCGCCGAAAATGGGGTTGGGCCGGCCGAACCTACTATCGCCTGTGCGAACGGTGGGCCGCCCGATGGCCTGACGCCGTCGTTACCGATGCCGAGGTCATCAGGCGCTACTACCGTCGCGCCTACTCCGTCGAAAGTACGATGATCGCCTACGGCGCGGATCTACCCCGCCCCGAAGGCACCGAGGCGCTCGAGACCCTCGGTGTCACACCAGGAGAGTACGCCCTCTACGTCTCTCGATTCGAGCCGGAGAACAATCCGGACCGCGTAGCCGAGGCCTGGGTCCGATCGTCCACCAAACGATGTCTGGTTATGCTGGGAGGAGCCCCCTACGCTCCGGAACTGACACAAAGAGTCCATGCCATCGCCGATGACCGCATCATCCTCCCGGGGCCGATCTACGGTGAGGGGTACCGCCAATTGCTCTTCAACAGCCGCCTCTACATTCACGCTACCGAGGTTGGCGGCACCCACCCGGCCCTGATCGAGGCGATGGGTGCGGGCCGACCGGTCATCGCGTTCGACACTCCCGAAAACAGGGAAGTCATCGGATCGGCCGGCCCTCTTTTCAGATTCGACGGATCTCGGGCCCTTGATACACTGATCACCAAGGTGCTGGAAGACGATGACCTACTGACGACCCTCGGGCGGGAGGCAGCCAAGAGGGCCGAGGCCCTCTACTCGTGGGAGGCTGTCACCGACGCCTATGAGTCGCTGCTGGAGGGACTATCCCGACCTTCTCACCACAAACCTACTACGAGGCCCAATACACCATGAAATTCGGCGCTTTCTCGATTCGCTCGCTCAACGGACAGGAAGTACGCCTTCGCTCACTCACCTTGCGAGAACGCCGAATTTCACGGCGTCTCAGACCTCTCGCGACGACCCGTGGTGAGAAGGGCGAGTTATGCTGAAGGAGCGGGCACGCACGGTCGCGTATTGGATCTGGACGGCAGACGTCCTGGTGACGACGGCGGCCTTCGTCCTGGCGTGGTACTTCCGGTCGCACCTGGCGCCGAAACTCTTTCCCGGCCTTTTCCCCACCGAACTCTATCCTCTCTCCCGCTACCTCGGCCTGCTGGCTCTGATTGTCCCCATTTGGACCGTCCTGCTCCTGACCCGTGAGGCCTATACCTCACGCCGTCTGGTTTCTATGGCCGCCGAGACCTGGCACGTCCTCCAGGTCGTCGGTTTGGGAATTCTCAGTCTGGCCGCTGCAGGGTGGCTGCTCCGATTGGATTTCCTTTCACGCCCGTTCCTGGCCCTCTTTGCCGGTCTCAATCTGTCGTTCCTCCTGGCTGAAAAGTTGGCCCTTCGCCTGATGGCCCGTCACGTCCGCCGCCGCGGGTTCAACTTCAGGACACTGCTGATCGTCGGCCTCAACGTCCGGTCCGCAGAAGTCGCCTCCATCATCGAAAAACACCCACACTGGGGCCTCAAAATCCTGGGTTTCGTCGCCCCCAACGGAGACGCCCCTTCAGAATTTTCCGGTCTGCCCGTCCTCGGCGCCGGCGAGGATCTCCCACGAATCCTCCAGGACGAGGTTGTGGACGAGGTGTTTTTTGTTCTCTCAAGACGCCAACTGGACGAATTCGAAGACGCCATCCTCCTGTGTTCCGAGTTGGGCATCAGGTCCAGGGTCGCCCTCTTCTTCCCCCACCTCAAGGCGCGCGTCCTCTTGGAAGAGTTGGAGGGTATCCCGCTGCTGACGTTCACAACCGTGCCGGCATCCCCCTTCCCGCTGTTCCTCAAACGCCTGGGGGACCTCGTTATCTCCTTCGCCGGCCTGTTCATCCTCAGTCCGCTTCTCGCCCTGATCGCTCTCGTTGTGAAACTGACGTCTCGCGGCCCGGTCCTCTTTGTCCAGGAACGCTGCGGTCTCAACGGCCGACGGTTCCGCCTTTATAAATTCCGGACGATGGTTCTGGACGCCGAAGAAAGACGTGCCGAGGTCGAGCACCTCAACCAGGTCAACGGACACGCCTTCAAGGCTCCCGACGACCCCCGCATCACCGGCATCGGCCGTCTCCTGCGCCGTTTCTCCCTGGACGAACTGCCCCAACTGTTCAACATCCTCAAGGGCGACATGTCCCTGGTTGGCCCAAGGCCTCCAATTCCGGATGAGGTCAGTCACTACCAACGGTGGCAGAGGCGCCGTCTGTCGATGAAACCCGGATTGACCGGCCTCTGGCAGGTCTCGGGCCGCGCTGACCTTGAGGATTTCGACCGGTGGATCCGCCTGGATCTCAGCTATATCGACCAGTGGTCTCCTTGGCTGGACTTGAAGATCTTGCTGAAGACGATCCCAGCCGTACTCTCAGGCCGCGGCGCGGCCTGAGTAGGCTGGGAAGCTAGGACGCCAGGAAGCTGGAAAGCTGAAATGCTCGGCGTATCGAGGGCGGCGGGAGGATCTAGATGACGGCAGCTGTCAAGAGAAAAATTCATGGCTAGCGGTATCCCCGCTGGAATTCTGGACGGACGACGATTTCGACGGTGGAATGGAACTCCACATCGTATTAGGCCATGACACGGAGCGGCCAGCCCGGCTTTTTGAGTTCGACAAAGACCGAGATGGCATACCTGAGGTCATTCTGAAAGGGGAAGATGCCGACGCGGCATACGGGGAATGGCTGCGCCAGCACGAAGCGGATCCAATTCAAGGCCCACAACCGAGGCCTTAGCGACTTATCCTCAAGCACCTCCGAAAAAATCGGTTATATCTTCCTTGACAGGGCAGA
>JAUXDC010000274.1 GCA_030618605.1 Holophagae bacterium
TGTTCTCGAGCGCCAAAATCAAACTGGACAAATCACTGGTGGACCGCATCCGAAAGTTTTCGGAGATCGCCGGTTACGCTTCCCCCGAAGAGTTCATCACCCACGCTTTGGAAAAGGAATTGGCCCACCTGGAGGATGCCGACTCAGAAGAGGAAATCAAGAAGAGGCTCCAGGGCCTCGGCTACATGTCCTGAGGCGACCCTGACCCCATGGAATTTCTCAACGCCATCCTCCGCGCAGTGTTTGACGCCATCCAGAACCCACTTGCCTCGGTACCGGCATGGGTTGGCATCTTGCTGTGGTCCATCCCGGTCACGGTCTTTGCTCTGTGGATCTTCAAAATCACCTCCAACCAGGATCGGATCACCGCGGTCAAGGCAAGAATTCATGCCTGCCTGTTCGAAATCCGCCTCTTCAATGATGACATCCGGGCGATCTTCCGAGCTCAATGGGAGATCCTCGGCCATGTCATTCACTACCAGCTGTTGGCTCTCAAGCCGATGATCTGGATCTTTCCTCCACTGATCCTGATCATGATTCAGCTCCATGCCTTTTATGGATTCAGAGGTCTCGAACCCGGTGATAGCGCCATTGTGACCGTGACTATGAAGGCCGAAGATACCAGCCGGCCGGATGTGGAGCTTCGGGTCCCAGAGGGTGTCAGTCTGGAAACCCCCGGAGTTTGGGCTCCCGACCTTCACCAGATGGCCTGGCGCATCAAGGCGGAAAAAGCCGGCGACTTTCAGCTCAACCTGGAACATCAGGGCACACTCCAAAGCAAGGAACTTCGCGTCACGCAATTGGCTATCCGTTTATCTCCGGAGCGCCCCTCCAGGGCCTTCTTTGCTCAGCTGGAGTGGCCCTCAGAACCGCCGCTTCCGGCGGACTCCTCACTGGACATAATTACCCTGAGCTACCCCGAAGCTCGTTTGGACTTCCTGGGTTTCCAAATGGAAAGCCAGTGGGCCTGGATGATCCTCTTCTTCGTATTGACCATGATCATCGGCATGGCCTTGAAATCACCGATGGGTGTGGAAATCTAGCTCGTATGGTTCACCAGCCTTCTACTACGGTCGGCGAGGCACCATACTCAACGGTGCTTTCTCCCCTCGCGGTGCTCAACGTACTGTCAAGTACGCCTCCGCTCCCCTCAGGTCGAAAACCCCACTGCGCACAGCGCCTCGCCGGCCTCGCAACGAACGCCGATGAATCATGCGAGCTCGGATGAGAGATCCAAAAATAGTTGCCAGCGCGGGCGCGATCTGCGTTGCCGCCGCACTTTGGGGCCTGGACGGTGTCGTCCTGACACCCCGCCTTTCCGGAATACCGGTCCTCTTCGTTGTCTTTCTGATTCATGCCGTGCCCTTCCTGGTGATGCAACCGATTCTCTTTTCGACGTGGCGGGAACTGGCAGTGATGGACCGGAAGTCGTGGTGGGCTCTGGTGGTCGTATCGGCGACCGGTGGCCTCGTCGGCACCATCGCCATCGTCAAAGCACTTTTCCTGGTGCAGTTCGATATGCTCAGTGTGGTGGTCGTCCTGCAGAAACTGCAACCGGTCTTCGCCATCGCCCTGGCCGCCGTTTTACTCAAAGAAAAGATCACCGGAAAATTCCTCGTCAAGGCGACGATCGCACTCGGCGGTGGATACCTTCTGACGTTTGGAATCAATGCACCAAGGGTCGCCGGTGGAAGCAACCTCGTTCTCGCTGCCGCATTGGCCCTCCTTGCCGCCGCCTGCTTCGGCGCAGCGACCACCCTCAGCAAGATGCTGATCGGCGGCGTCGATGTCCGAACCGCCACCTTCGGTCGCTACGGCGTGACCGCCGGCCTGGCCCTGATCACCTGCCTTGCCGGAGGCGTTGGGCTACCCTTCGAGGGGGTCAGCCAGACCCAGTGGTTCATCATCATCATCATCGGCATGACCTCAGGGACGACCGCCCTGGTGCTCTACTACTGGGGTCTTCAACGAATTCGGGCCTCCGTCGCAACTATTTGCGAACTCTGCCTGCCACTGAGCGCTATCATCCTGGATTATGTGGTCAACGGAACGGTTCTCCGCCCGATCCAGTGGTTTGGCGCCGCCGTTCTGGTAGGGGCGATCATGAGCATCACCCTGGCCAAGAACGGACAGAAACAGAGTACTGAAACCGCCTGATCGCAACGGGCGGTATCGGGGGCCTTCGGTCGGAGATCAATCTGGTACCATCTCGTCATGAGCGCTTTCCAACGTCTCCTGGGCTACATGCGTCCCTACTTCATGCAAATTGCAGCGGCTGCAATCATGCTTGCAATCGCCGGCGGTTTGATGTCGCTGGTGGTGGCAACCCTCAAGCCGATTGTCAACCAGGGGGTGCTCGCTCAACCGGAAGCTGCGACCGCCAAAGAACCGGAGGATCAGAGTCTTCTCGATAGTTTTGTCGAGAGCCTCCCCGTCGAGGAGTGGTCCTCATGGCTGTACGAGCGGCCTTTGGCCAAGGTTCCTGTCCTGCTGGTCGTACTCTTCTTCATCCGCGGCATATTGCTTTATTTCGGCCAATATCTGACGACGAAGGCCGGCGCCGGCGTGATCCGGGATCTCCGCGCCGACCTCTTCTCGTCCCTGGTCTTTCAGTCGCAGAGCTTTTTCCGGAGCCACCAGACCGGTCAGGTGATGTCCCGCCTCCTCAACGATGTGGAACGAATCCAACGCGTCACTTCACGCGTGCTCGCAGACCTTTTTCGGGTGGGGGCGATGGCTCCGGCCATGCTGATCCTGGTGCTGATCTACGACTGGCGCTTGACCCTCTTCTCGCTGATTGTGTTGCCGGCCATGGGATACCCCATGGCCCGTCTTGGGCGACGTCTGCGCAAGGCATCCACCCGCTCTCAGGAATCCATCGCTGAAGCCGCCAATCAGCTCAAGGAGACCGTCACCGGCATCAAGGTCGTGCAGGCATTCACGATGGAAGACATCGCCGTCAACCGCTTTCATCAGTCCCTGGCTCGCCTTTTCAAGGTTGATCTCCAGGCAGGCAGGGCCGCCGCTCTCTCCGGACCCATCGTCGAGGTCGTCGGCGCCATCGCGGGCGGCATCCTGTTCTACATTGTAGGCCAAAGCATCGCATCGGGCGCCGTGGATGCGGGCGACTTCGTGGTCGCGCTTGGGGGACTGACCTTTCTCTTCATGTCCATCCGCCGCCTCAACTCGGTCAACGTCGAGATACAACAGGCCCTGGCTGCGGCAGTTCGGGTCTTCGAGATGATGGATTGCCTTCCGGACGTGTCCGACGCACCTGACGCGGCGCCCTTCGAGGGACAACCACGGGAAATCAGCTTCGACAACGTGGATTTCACATACCCGGCAAGCGACGGTCCGGCACTTTCGGGTATCAACCTGAGGCTTCGGCGCGGTGAGATGGTCGCTCTGGTCGGCCCCTCGGGAGCAGGGAAGAGCACCCTGGCAAACCTCATGCTCCGATTCGCCGATCCCACCCACGGCACGGTCTCGATCGATGGGCAGAACCTGCGCCGCCTGACCCTGGATTCACTACGCTCCAACCTCGGCCTGGTGACCCAGGAGACGATTTTATTCGACACCACAGTTCGCAACAACATCTCCGCGGGGCGCGACGACGTGCCTCTGGAAAGGGTCCGAGAGGTTGCAGCCGCCGCTCAGGCCGATGAATTCGTATCGGCCCTACCCGAGGGCTACGATACCCGCCTTGGCGAGGATGGCGCCCGTCTCTCGATGGGACAACGTCAACGCCTCTCCATCGCCCGAGCCCTCTTCAAGGACCCGCCGTTCCTGGTCCTCGACGAGGCGACCTCAGCGCTCGACGCCGAATCGGAGGATGAGGTCAAGAAGGCGATGAAGACCCTCCTCAAGGGTCGTGGAAGCCTCGTCATCGCGCACCGTCTGGCCACGATCCGCGAGGCTGATCGCATCGTGGTGCTCGACGAGGGCCGCATCGTAGAGGAAGGCGACCATCAATCCCTGCTCGAACTCGGCGGGCTCTACGCCCACCTCCACCAACTCCAGTTCCAGGAGCAGGAGTCACTTTCCAGCCGGTCTAGGCCATAAGTGCCTGGCTCAGCAGGTATGCCGAGACCAGGAGCAGCCCGATCACCATCCAGTACTCGCGGTTGCGCAGCATCCGCTGCATGGACCACGTTGCCGGTGTCGCGTGCTCGTAGGCGTGAAAGGCCGGGAAGAGCGCCGGAACCGCCGAAAAATAACGGTCATAGACCTCGCCATGCTCCTCGCGCAACCGTGCCGGTTCCACCCGTTCCTTGCGCCGCATGTAGCCGAAAATAAAGAACGCCCAACCCACAACCAGCGCCGTCCAGCCCAGGTAGTTCGGCAGGTTGACCATGACCACCATACCGGTCAGGATCAGCAACCTTCCAAGGTAGAGCGGATTGCGGGTGTAGCTATAGGGGCCTGCGGTCATCAGCTCCTTGGTCTTGAGGAGGAGCCCCGCCGACCAGAATCGGACGGCCTCGCCCAATGCCACGAAAACGAACCCAACGACCACACTGATCAGCGTTGGGCGGGCAAAGTAGACGAGGGCCGCGATGATCGCGAAAAGAGCAACCAGGCGGAGCACCCCAAGAAACCGATTGTACTGACGTTCACTCATTTCAGTCTCCTCAAAAACCTGGTGCAGGATAGCCCAGCCGACGCTCTGATGCCACCTGAAAACTCGCTCAGCGCCGCTTGCCCCGCAAACGGTCCAGCCATCCCTTGACCTGCCGGCCCCGTCGGTGCCATGTTGCCGCCTCTTCGCCAACCGAAGCCGCTGCCTCCTCTACATCCCCGCCGGTGAACCGCGCCCGCATCCGCGCAACACTGACCCGGTCAGACTGACAAAAACGCCGGAAGAGAAAGCGCCGAAGCGCCCCAGGCTTCCCTCCGAGCACCCAGGCGGTTGCCAGATCGATCACATACAGTTCACCGACAGCATTCAGTAACACATCACCGTAGTGGAGGTCCCCCAGGCCGACTCCCCTGCCGTGAAGCTCGTCGAGGATCCCGGCCAGGCGATCGAAGAGTTCAGCCTTCAGCACCACGCCCCGATACGAACTCAGAGGGTCCGCATCCACCCACTCGGTGGCCAGTTCAAAAGGACCTGATCGTCCCAAAAATGTTGGGAGGCCATTGACCCCGGTTGCCTCCTCGTAGGCCCTTGCCTCCCGGGAAATCAGCCAGCGACCAACAGTGT
>JAUXDC010000342.1 GCA_030618605.1 Holophagae bacterium
ACCCCTGATATTGTCCGTCGCTCCCCACGGACCGACGAAAATAGCATTCCCGATGTAGGGCCATTCAATGTCAGGCTGAGCAGGCAGGGGAGGAGTCCAATCCTCGGCGATACTACGAATTAGATAGCTGAGACCACCACGATCAAAATCGGCGCCCCACAACCGCCCCCCCGGAGTCATTGTTGGAGCGTCCCATGTCGGGTCCCAGGCCAGACCCATCACATTGATAATGTCTTCGAACGGAGGTTCTTCACCGAAGAGTCCATGGTCACCAATGGTCAGAACCTCGCCGGTCACCTCGTTGACCATGCCGAGGCCATAAGCAGGGGTCTCGGTCCAGGCATCGGACACCCAGAGCATGCCGTGGGCGCCGTCCCAGGCAAGACCGCTGTACGAGATATCAACCAGCGTCGATCCAACGAGCGTTACGACCTGGCTGTCGACATCGATTCTGAAGAGTTCGTCACTATCGTCGGCCACCGCGTACAGGGTGCCCGAAAATGCTGCACCCGACCCCAGAAGCAAACACACCACACAGAGGAGAACCACTCTTTTCATGCAAAACTCCCTTCGGCTACGACGACAAATCTCAAAAGCACCACAAAGGCGACCATTTCTCCAGTTAAATTCTACAGGCGCGACGGACATCCTTCAAGTTGTTCCACACCCGGCCGTTCTCACAGGTCAATTCGATCCCCGCTCCTGGCTCCCGGGAGCGCCTACTTGAGAAACCGCTCCATAAAATGTGTGTCGATCTTCCCGGCCTGGAAGTCGGGATCGTCGAGGATGCGCAGTTGCAGCGGAATCGAGGTCTTGATGCCCTTGATTTTGAACATCTGCAGGGCCCGACGGCCTCGGATCATGGCTTCTTCGCGGTCCGCGCCGTGCACCAGGACCTTGGCCAAGAGGCTGTCGTAATAGGGCGGCACCCTGTATCCGGCGTAAATATGCGTATCGACCCTGACGCCGGGGCCTCCGGGCAGAACCAGTTCTTCGATCAGGCCGGGTGAGGGGGCAAAGGTCTCCGGGTCTTCCGCGTTGACGCGGAACTCGAAGGCGTGGCCGAAGGCGCGAATCTTGCGTCTCTTGGGGATGGACATGGGCTCCCCGGCAGCGATTCGAATCTGCTCCTTGACCAGATCGACCCCGGTGACGATTTCGGTCACAGGATGTTCCACCTGGATTCGGGTGTTCATCTCCATGAACGAAAAGGACCCATCCTCGGCAAGAAGAAACTCCACGGTTCCAGCATTGACGTATCGGGCGGCCTTGGTTGCGGCAATGGCCGCCCTGCCCATCTCCTCCCGCAGTTCGGGGCTGAGGGCTGCCGATGGTGATTCTTCGATCAACTTCTGGTGACGGCGTTGAACGGAACACTCCCGTTCACCCAGGTGGACCACTCTCCCCGCACCGTCGGCCAAGATCTGGAATTCGATGTGCCGGGGTCTCTCGACATATTTCTCCAGATAGAGCGTGGCGTCACCGAATGCATTCTCAGCCTCGCTGCCGGCAGCGTCATAGGCCGAGACCAGCTCGCCTTCGTGCCATGCCAGGCGCATCCCGCGGCCCCCACCACCGGATGAGGCCTTGAGAATTACCGGGTAGCCGATTTCCCCCGCCAATGCCAGGGCCGCCTCCCGATTCTCCAAGGGCCCGTCCGAACCGGGGAGGATCGGAACGTCAAAGGCGGCCATCGTTCTCCGCGCCTCGCTCTTGTTGCCCATCGTTCGAATGGATTCCGGCGAGGGTCCGATGAAAACCATGCCACAATCCCGCACGATTTCGGCGAAGTGCGCATTCTCGGCCAAAAATCCATAGCCGGGATGGATGGCCTCGGCATGGGTGGTCTCGGCGGCCGCGATCACTGCAGACACGTTGAGATAGCTGGCGCCCGGGGAAGCCGGACCAATACATATTGATTCGTCGGCCAACGCCGCGTGAAGGCAGTCTCGATCTGCAGTCGAGTGGACAGCGACCGTTTTGACACCCATCTCACGGCAGGCGGCAATGATCCGAACCGCGATTTCGCCTCGATTGGCGATCAGGATTTTGGAAAACACGATGGACTCTCAGGCCGGACGAATGGTGAACAGCTTCTGTTCGTACTCGACTGGTTCGCCATCCTCGACGAGGACTTTGACCACGGTGCCGTCAAAATCGCTCGTGATCTCGTTCATCAACTTCATCGCCTCGACGATGCACAGGACCTGTCCGACCCGGACGTCGTCTCCAACCTTGACGAAGGGTTCGGCCTCCGGACTCGGCGCGCGGTAAAACGTCCCGACAATCGGCGAAACAACGGAATGGAGATCATCATCGATCGAGTCGTCCCCTTCCGGCACCCCAGCGTCGACTGCGAGGGAAGAGGGAAGCACAACCTGCGATGCCGGAATCACTTCGCCCCCGGCTGCGGCCGTAACAACGACCTGCGGTTGAGGCCGGCCTTCAACCTGAATTCGGGCCCCACCGTGCTCGATCTCCACCCGGGCAACACCAGTGGTTCCAACCAGGCGAACCAACTCACAAATCTCTTCAAATTTCAGCATAATCAGCCTCTTCGATTCTAGACAAATTCGGAATGGAGCCGCTCACCGGCCAGTCGACTGGCCAGACGGGCTCGCCCGGTCACCGCAGCGGGTTCCATCAATACCATCAGGAAATACCCGGCGGCCATCATGGTCAAAACAATCTGTACACGTTCCGCAACCGCAGAAAACTGCCGCAGCTCCCCATGGTCAAGTTCCCGGCCCGCCTGGTTCATCTCACGAATCAACGCCGCCATTTCCGCACCGAGCACCTCGACTTCAGGCTTCAACGGCTCAATGACGACCGGAATGCCATCGGGATCAATGATTGCAACGGCACTGGCGCCCGGGCAGGTCTGAAGAATATCCTTGACGGCCTCTTCGAAGGTCACGGCGCCCTCCGTTCGGCAGCCGTACGAATATCTTCCATCCAGCCTTTCAATCGCTCAGCCTTGGCCGTGAGGAGATCAGCCTGCGAGACCGAAGGCCCGGAAGAGAAGGGTTCAGGAATCTCAGGAATTACTTCCTCACTCAAATGCTCGAGCAACTCGGCTGCCTCCCGGTTCGACGGATCGCGCTCCAAAACGGCCTGCAGCGTTTCTTCCGCCAGGGGCCGGTCGTCTTGCTCCAGCGCAAGGCGGGCCAGGGTCACGGTCGGCAGGGGGAGTTCATGGCCAAAGTCGGGTTCGGGAATGGGCTCGGGAACGGGTGGCCTGCCGGGTCGTAGTTCTCGACCGGATTCGTACCCGATCGGTCCGGCTCCGCCTTCGGCTTCGCCGCGACGGCCTTCCTTCTCTTCCGAAGGTCGAGAACGAAGACCGGGCTCGGTAACGGTAACGGGTGGGGGAAGGGGAATGGGTTCGGCGCCGAAGACATCGTCCGCCGCACTGTCAAACGAGGTCTCCGGGGGAGCGAAGACATCATCCGCAACCATCCATACCGCTGTGCTATCGGTCGAGGTCACGGCAAAGGGATCATCCTCAGAGATCGAAATGACCTCGCGGGGACGGCTCGCCCTCACAGCTTGAGGGAAGGGTTCTGGAGCTTCAGGTTCCGGCTCTTCCACGGGGAGCGGCTCAGGCGGCGTCA
>JAUXDC010000224.1 GCA_030618605.1 Holophagae bacterium
TTGACCTCGTAGACCGCGGTGACCGTGTGGCCGGCGCCGATCTCGCCGGCGTCGACCGTCGGATCACGGAAGAGATGATCGGCGATATCGCGGTTTTCATAACCCAGCAGACGCCAGCGTGAGACGACATCGGGGTCGAACTCGACCTGGGCCTTGGCGTCGTGACCCAGGGTCAAGAGGGTGCCAGTCAGTTCTTCGACGAAGATCCGTCGTGCTTCGGACAGCCCATCGACATAGGCGTAGCGTCCGTTGCCGGTGTCCGCCAATTGCTCCATCAGGGTGTCGTTGTAGTTCCCCATGCCGAAGCCGACAGTGGTCAGCTCGATGCCGTCGGCGGCTTCGCGGCGGATGCGTTCGAGAATGGAACCAGGCCCTGTTCGGCCGACGTTGGCGACCCCGTCCGAGCACAGGATGACCCGACGGATTCGACCGTCTTTGTCCCCGTCACTGAGTAGATCGTAGGCCAGTACAAGGCCCTCCTCGGCGTTGGTCGCGCCACCTGGTGACAGATTTTCGACAGCCCGGCGAATCGCGTCGTGATCGATCGTCGGTTTAAGCAATACGCGGCCGGATGAACCGTACACAACCAGACCGACATGATCGTCCCGGCGGAGGTTCTCCAGAAGCTCGAACAAAGCCTTCTTGACCAAGCCCAGGCGGTTCTCGCGGTTCATCGAGCCGGAAACGTCAATGCAGAAGACCAGTACCGCTGGGGGGCGAGCGGCAGCATCGACTTCGCGCGCCTTGACGACCAGGCGCAAGGTGAAGGTGCGCTCTCCTGCCGCAAAGACCGACGGGGCGCCTTCGACGACCAGGCGAAAATCAGATTTTCGAGGCGGCACGTCGCCGTAGTCGAAGCTGTTGACGAATTCCTCGACCCTGATCGCGGCCCGGGGCGGCAGATTGCCGTCCCGCAGGTAGCGTCGCGCCACAGTGAAGGAACCGGTATCGACGTCCAATCCGAAAGTCGAGAGATGGTCATCCTCAGCATCGACGAAGGGGTTGACCCCGGTGTGTTCGAAGAAGACATCGCCGTAGGGCTTGTCATTGGGCTCGGCCGTGCCTCCGGTCGAGGGTTGTGCAACCAGATCCCGGCCCTTTGATTTCTTCGGCTGTGGGGGCGCCGGAGGAGGCGACATAGTCCCGGCAACGACGTCTGCGTCGACTCCCCGGTAGCCAGGCGCCTGGTTGTTGGCGAGCTGGTCCTGGGCCACTCCCGCATCAAGTCGCTGAACCTCTTTGGCCAGGGGTGCATCTTCAAGACGAAATTCTGGGCTGACAGTCACTTCACCCGCCATCGCCGAAGGCCGTCGAGTATCGACCTTCACCTCTCGAAGTCCCCGGTCCTGAGACTTGAGAGCTCCCCAAATATTATTGTCCGCCTTACCCAAAGCAGAAGGGGAAGTTGCCTGAGCCTGCCTCCGTGGCCCCTCAGTAGCCGGCGCCGAATCGGGGATGGAAACTCGTCGTATCACGGCACCGTTCTTTTCCTGAATCGCCTTTCGTTTCTGCTGCTGAACATCCCCTTCCGAGGTCGGACGACGCAGAGATTTTCCGTCGTGATCGGCCGCTGCCTCGAATTCCTCGACATCGAACGCATCAGTCATCACGAGAGGACTCCCAACGGTTTCCCCGGCCTCATCGACCTGCTCGAAGACCTCGCGCTGATGCCTCTCCACCTCCACCATTTCGACCATCGGCCGCTCGTGCCGCAGTTCCCAGGTGACGGCCCCGGTCAGGGCGATGGTCACGGCAGCAGCCGCGGCCATCCACACCGGATGCCGGTGAAACCGCTTTCGGTGTTCTTCGTGTTCGAATTCCGGATGCAGCTCGATCTCTGCCGGAATGTCGTTGATGATCCGTGCCGCCAAATCTTCAGGCGGGGGCGGCACGGGCGCATTCTCCAACCGACGGATCAGATCTCGTTCGGTCATGACGCCACCTCCATTTCGGCCTTGAGGATCGACAGGGCCTTGCGAACACGTTTTCTGACGGCCACCTCGGATATCCCATCGGCCGCCGCCAATTCCCTGACCGAAACTTCACCCCAGAAACGAGCACTGATGGTTTCTCTCAGTGGGTCCGGCAGGTCGAGCACGGCCCGTCTGAGTTCCTCGTCCTGCTCGGCCTGTTGGGCGGCTGTCTCCGGACTCGGGTTCGGCGCCGGCATCCGCTCTACCACTCCCTCGTCCATCGCCACAACCCGGCGAGGTCGCCGGATGTGGTTGAGAAACGTCGTGTAGGCGATGCGGTAGAGCCAGGTCGAGAACTGCGCCCTGCCGTCGAACGACGGGAGAGACGCCCACGCCTTGCGGTAGGTGTCCTGGCACAGATCGGCGGCCAAGTCCACGTCACCGCCGGTCAAGCGATAGAGCGATGCCCAGGTCTTTCGGTAGGTTCGATGCACCAGATCGTCGGCGGCCGAACGATCGCCCGAGGCAAAAGCCCTCAAGAGATCTCGTTCGGACCGCTCCTGTCCAGGCCTCGCAACGGGCGGGGGTGCTGCTGAGTCAGTCATGGCAACTGTGATCCTCATGGTACGTTGGACACGTCTGCATGCCAAAAGGAAACCGAGAGAATGAAATACGCCGATGGTGGGCCAAGGCCCACCCTACAAGGCACCGTGAACCCGTAGGGTGGGCCTTGGCCCACCACCCTCAACCCAGGCGCTCGGCCAACCAATCGGCGATGACGCTCTCGGCCCAGAAGGTGGGTTTGAGCGGGTTGGCGCCGGTGATGAAGCCGACATGACCGCCCCGTTCGGTGATGACCGGAGTGATCGCCGGATTGGCCTCGAGGGCATTTCCAGGAATGGCCTCGGCGGGCAAAAAGGGATCGTCGGCTGAGTGGAGGACCAGGATCGGAACTTTGATATCGCCCAGAAAGGCTGCGCTCGATGACCGGCCGTAATAGTCCGCCGCCCCGTCGAACCCATGCAGGGGCGCCGTCGCCGCGTCGTCGAACTCCCTGAAGGTCCGAGCAGTCATGGTCCGTTCAAGATTGATCAACGGTCCCAGTTCCACGGTCCTGATTCGTACCTTCTTCTTGAGCGAACGCAGAAGTCGAGTGACGTAGGCCTGAGCGAAACCGTTCTCCATGAAATCGGCGCCCGCCGACAGGTCGAATGGTACGGACCATGCCGCAGCGGCCTCCAACCCCGATTGTTCGCCGCTCTCCCCTAGATATTTCAGGAGGACGTTGCCGCCCAGCGAGATGCCGACCGCCGCCAGCCTCCTGTGCGGAAACCGCTCCCTCAGCCGCCCCAACACCCACCTGGGATCCTCGGTTTCGCCGGAGTGGTAGAGCCTCAGACCCCTGTTGATTTCGCCGGAACAGGACCGGAAGTTGAGACCTACGGCCTGAAATCCACGCCGGCTCAGCTGCTCGTACATCTGGTAGGCATAGCCCGACCGAGCGGAACCCTCCAACCCATGCATCAGCAGGACCAGGCAATCCTCACGAAGGCCCCCGGCATCGACAAAGTCCAGATCGACAAAGTCCCCATCCGGGGTGTCCCATCGCTCCCGTCTCAGGGGCACCCTCCCCTTCGGACGCAAGAACCGCGCCCCGAGCGTCTGGGTATGGGGACCACGCGCCCACCAGGGCGGATGAAAGGAAGGAAATACGGACATCGGAGCAGTCTACCAACCCGGCGAGACCAAAACCAAGAGGCCGGCAGTTGGTCTCGCTGAGTGCCATCAGCTGAGCTGCTTGCGAGGGCCGAGCGTCACAATGCGGGACAGCGCCCGCACTGCATCCTTCGGATGCGGAACCTGGCGGTTCCACCGGCCTTCGCCCGGCGTGCCGGTTCCTACCCCGCGCTCCAGAACACTGGCCCAATATGGTAATTCCTTCCCTTTTAGTGCCTCTTCGTGCCTTTTTGTGGCTGTTTTTTCCTCTTGGTGGCGTTGCCATCTAATTGTCAGCCCACAACCCCACTCCTCGCCGCTTTGCCTCGGCTTCGATGTCCCTGTAATGTTCGCAGTCTTCCGGCAACATGGAATCGTCAACCCGGCCATAGCCCTTTTTCAGAAGCAGTTCGGCAATATCAGTTGCCAGACCCTTCCCGAACAGGATCTTGGCCCGGGGCAGACCGTCCCCGTCCCTGACAATTCCGGCCACGGTGTTGTCGGTTGTGAAGGTGAAGACCTTGACGATCTTGCCCTCCAGGCTGCGCTTGGTGAAGTCAAAGGCACGGTAACCGACAGGATCTCTCGGGCCTGGCGCCAAGATCCCCGTCAGCCGAGTTTTCCAGCCGTCTCCCAGGACAATAACGTCCCCGGCTTCGACCTTGGTCACCGTCAACGTGTTCGGCAAAACCGGCAACACAAACATGATGTGAGCAACGATCAACAACGACAACTTCTTGACCATGGCAACCTCCACTGCATCATTTTTCGTTACCTACAGTTTTGACACCAAAGACGTCCAAAAGATGACCAACCGGGGGCATTTCCGAGGCGAGGTTTCACTCGGGCACCACACCGTGATGCGCCAGGAAGGTCGAGGCGCCAACCCTGCCCATGTAGCGGGCCAGGGTTTTTGCAGGCGTTTCGCGCAAATCCACCATTACCAGCACATCCAGAACGTCGGAGAAGTCAGGATCGACATTGAACCCCAGCAACCGTCCCCCCAATTTGAGGTACTGGCGCAGCAGGATCGGCATGCCCTTGTGGTCCGCCTCAATCTCGGCGATGAAGCGGGAAACGTCCTCGAGACCCTTGAGATCGGCCACTCCCCTGCGAATGACCCGGGACGGTCTCTCTTTGAACGGGCTCCTCGCGTGAACCCATTTGGACCAGGGATGATTGTAGGTATTCTGTTTGAGAAAGGCGGCCATCAACTGCTGAGACGAGGATCGGTAGTCCGCCGAAATGCTGACAGCTCCGAACAACGTGGTGCATTCAGGATTCTGTACGACAAAACGGCCGATGCCCTTCCACAGGAGCAGCAGACCGGCGAAACTCTTCTGGTACCTGGGCTGGATGAACGACCGACCCATTTCCAGCGCCGTGCCCATCGCATCGAAAAGCTTGTGGTGGTACCGAAACAGGGTCGAGGTATAGAGCCCGTCGAGTCCGTCTTCGGCCAACAAGGTGTCGGTGCAACCGATACGGTAGGCCCCGACCACTTCCCTGTCCTCGCGGTGCCAGATGAAGAGGTGCCGGTAGACCTGATCAAAATGATCCAAATCCAGTTCCCTGCCCGTACCCTCTCCAACCTCACGGAAGGTCAGTTCCCGAAGGCGGCCCATCTCCTGGAGGATCGCCGGAATAGACTTCCCATCAGCGATCCACACCTCCTGGGGGCCGCTGCGGACCAAAAGGTCCTCCCGAGGCAACGCGGCGACCTCGGCTTCAAGCAGAGTCCGGTCGACCGCTCCGATGAGGGTGGCCGGAGAATTGGGGGTCCTGCGAGGTTGCATCGGTTCCGGCGGCAGAGGCAGACGTTCCCCGAGAATCTCGGTCCTCCGGCGGAGGAAGTCCATCCTGGCCTCACCGGTCTCGAAGGCCCTCAAGTCCGAATATTTGACCGGGCTGCCGATGCATACCTTGAGCGGCCGACCCCGCCGTGCGAGGAGTTCCCTTGGCAGCATCGCCGTCCTCAACAGTGGGTGAACAAGACCGGCCAATTGGAAAAGCGGCCCGTTGTGACCGGCAAAATACGCTGGAATGACAGGACACTGGGCCTTGGTGACCAGGCGATCCACGGTCTCGGTCCACGGTGGATCAATGACCGCCCGTTGTCTGAGATCCAAACTGGCCACCTCACCGGCCGGAAAAACCACAAGGAGTCCGCCGTCGGCCAACCACCGGTGCGCCCCTCTCAATCCCGCCAGGCTTCGGCCCGCCGCGGCCTTGTCTTCGAAGGGATCGACAAGGAGGAAGATCTCCCTGAGTTCAGGGATCCGCCCCAGCATGAAGTTGGCGAGAATACGAACATCGGGGCGTAGGGTCAGCAGTAACAGGGCCAGCGCCAAACCCTCGATCCCTCCGAAGGGATGGTTGGACACCACTACGGCCGAGTCCTCCCGCGGCACCTTGTCGAGGCCGTCGCCCGCGATGTCAATCCTGATGCCGAACCGCTCAAAAACACCTTCGAGAAAATCCAAGACCGATTCGCCTTCGGGCAGCTCGAGGTACTCCCTGTCCAGCTCTTTCAACCCGAGCATACGTTCCAACGGCACCCGCCAGATGAGATCCAGCAGTGCCGGATTCTCCCCAAGATTGAAGACGGAATGTCGAGCCATATTCACTGGAATCCCCCCTTGGTTCTATTCCAACTCTCCCCCGGAAGTTACACCTTGAGGTTGGATCATCTCACCTCGTCTGAGGGTACCTCTTCTCCAACTTCCGATAGGCCCACAGGTCACGACAAAACCGACCAAGGGACAGTGG
>JAUXDC010000121.1 GCA_030618605.1 Holophagae bacterium
GGCGAATAATGCGGGTAACCCCTCATGCCCCCACCTCCACGACGGAGACGTCGGATGTCACCAGGGTCCGGTCGATCAGCGCCGGCCAATAGGCAACGATCTCCTGGGCCTTCGGCCGTCCTCCGGCAAAGCCGGTCACTCCTGGGGGACCCGAAGTCACCAGGGGCGCGATCTCCTTGCCGAAGCGGTCGACCTTTGCCCGATCGACATCCTTAACGCCAAGTCTCAACACCACTTCCGGCGCGTGTTCTGCCGGTGGAACGATACCCTCATGGACGACGCCCACTCCCAGATATTCCTCATGGGTATCGTCAAATCGACAGCCACTCATTGCCAATCGGTCCCAGACAACTTGAGCGCACAGTCGCGCCTTTGCCAACGCATCGGGTCCGGAAACGACCAGCTGCCCAGTGGCCTTGTAGCCCGCGAGGTACGAGATGGAAACCTTGAGGGTCTCGGTCGGCATCGAACCTTTGACGTTCGTTACCCTGACCCGATCGACACCGTCCTGGGCAATGTTGATCGAGGTGAAATCGACGATGCAGTCTGGTGTGATGTAGTAGTCCGGTCTTCCCATCTCATACAGGAGCTGTTCAGCCACGGTATCGACCGTCACCATGCCGCCGGTCCCCTCATGCTTGGTAATGACCAGGCCGCCTTCCTCGCTGACTTCGGCGATGGGATAGCCGATACCCGCCATGTCCGGGACCTCCCACCACCGCGTGAAATTGCCACCGGTGCTCTGGGCGCCGCACTCCAGGATGTGTCCAGCGACGGTTCCCAGAGCAATGCCGTCCCATCCTTCCAACTTGAATTCGTGCAACACCGGCGCCAAAACCAGGCCTGGGTCGGTACACCGCCCGGTGATAACGATGTCCGCACCCTCATCGAGGGCACGGACCATTCCATCGGTCGGCATATAGACGTTGGCCGCCAGAATCTGGCGATCCGCGTCAAAGAGACCCTCACCAGTATCCATATGGGCCAAGCGCACACCGGAGTCACGGAACTGATCCAGCCGGTCCAGAATGTCGTCTCCCGACACCGTCGCCACTCTCAAACCGCTGACATTCTGGCGTCTCGCAGACTCAAGGATCGCGGCTCGACATGCCTCGGTATTGACGCCACCCGCATTTGCGAGTATCCGGACGCCTCGTTTCTTGAGGTCGGGGAGAACCTCGTCGACAAACTGCACGAAGTCCGTCGCGTAGCCCCTTTCGGGATTTCGAAGTTTCTGCCGTTGCATGATGGACATCGTCACCTCGGCGAGGTAGTCCATCGTCACATAATCAATCGGCCCACCCCGGAAGAGTCTGAGGGGCGCATCGATACTGTCGCCCCAGAAACCCTGGCCATTTCCGATTCGAACCGATCGCTTCATGGCTAGTTACCTTTTTCGACTTTTTTTGCCTCTTCTTTCACCTTGTCTGCGGCCTTATCGACTGAATGGCCAACATCCTTGGCCGCATCACCGACCTCATCCTTGGCTTCGCCGGCAGCCTTCTTGGCATCCTTGGCAGCCGCACTCCCATGATCAGCCACGTCATCGGTAGCCTCTTCGGGCTTCTCCGCCTGACCACCACAGCCAAACACAAACAGACCCAGGCTCAGAACCACCACAAACAACACCAGTTTTCTCATAACAACTCCTCCCTAAAAAATAAACTGCTCACCCATTATCGCAAATTCAAAAGGCTCTTGTTCTTTTATCTCATTCAAGCCGGGGTCTGTCGACGATCCTCGACCCACGCGGCCAGAAGGATCAAACAATTCCACACGTTCCACCAGATGATCGTGTTCCAATCCGGTCGGAAGATGACCACCAAATAGTTGACGATCCCAACCATCATCATGAAGGTCACGAGATTTCGTCCCTTGATATTCGGCAAGGGGATTCTGGAGAGCATCAACCCCCCAACCAATAGAACGAGAAAAGCAACCTGGGCCGGTCTGACCTGATCCCGGATCAGAACGGCAACCATCAGATACGATGCAGCAACCGGAACCGGAGCACCGACCGTTCGTCGCTCCTTTTCGTGGGCATCCGAGGTTACATTGAACCGAGTCAACCTCAGGATCGCACACAAAAGGTAGACCAGGCACACCGTCAGGCCGAAAGGCTCAGAGTCCTTCAGGATCGCCTGATACACAAGAAAAGCCGGTGCTGCACCAAAACTCAAGGCATCGGAAAAAGAGTCCATCTCCTGCCCGAATTCCGATGTCGCATGCAACCACCTGGCGATGCTGCCGTCCAGCGTGTCCAGGACAATCGCCACGACCAGAAGATAAACGGCCAACTCGAACCGGCCGTCGGCCGCCACGATCATCGAAATGAACCCGCAGGAGATGTTCGCTGCCGTCACTCCGTTGGGTGCCAAATAGCGATAGCGCTTGGGGGAAGACTCTTCGACCATCATCATCGGGAGGATAGCATTGAACCCAAGGGCGAGGCGAAACTGGATACTGGATACTGGATACTGGCGCCTATTTTCCGACCTCTTCGGCAACAATAACGGCCTTGATAATGTAGTCCAGATTCGGGAAGTGCTCCTTCAGATAGGCGTTGCCCTCGGCGGCGATTCGCCCCTGACTGGGGCCCTTGCCCTGCGGGGCGCCTTCGCCGTAGCCTCCGTAGAAATTCTTGACAACTCCCATGCCTTCGATCACCTCGCCGAAGGGTGAAAATCCCATGCCGTCCAGGCGGGAATTGTCGACATAGTTGATAAAGAACTGCGTCGTTCGTGTATCCGGCCCACTCGTGGCGAAGGTGACCATCCCTCGAGTGTTGCTCTTTTTTACCGGATCGTCCTTGATCCGGGCCTTTCGCCAGACAGCGTTGACCGCAGGATCTCCGTTGAAACCCATCTGGGCCATGAAGGGCCGAGGCGTGAGAATGACACGGTAAAAGGCCGTATCGTCGTAGTAGCCCATGGACACCAGGTTGAAGAACCTATCCGCACCGTTGGGCGCCCAGTCACGGTGAACCTTGATCGTGAAGTCCCCGGCAGTCGTTTCGACCTTGACCGTGAATTCGGCCGGAGCAACGGCCGTCGCAGCCGACGGATT
Source organism: Holophagae bacterium (assembly GCA_030618605.1). GTDB lineage: Bacteria > Acidobacteriota > Thermoanaerobaculia > Thermoanaerobaculales > Sulfomarinibacteraceae > DAOWGJ01. Next base: position 3,067 of record JAUXDC010000121.1, read on the forward strand.
GAGCAACGCCGCCGATGGCGTGTCAGCAGCCTCATCGGCGCCGACAACCGGCATCACGGCCAGAAATAGGATCACTGCAGCTGAAAGAAAAAGTTTGATTCGCATATCGCCTCCTTGGCACAAAACAATCGCGAGAATCATACATTAGCCACTGAACACTTGGCTTGCCACCTCTCCCCCTCTCCCCCTCGGTCCTTTGACCTCTTCATCCGAGCGTCCCAGCCTATTTCTTTGCTATCCTTCCTTCCCCACGCTGGGGTTTTGGAGAGCTTGTGTCCGAAAACACCTACTACATCACGACGCCGATCTACTACGTCAACGACATGCCACACATCGGCCACATTTATACGACGGTGATGGCCGACGCCTTTGCGCGGTACCACCGGATGCAGGGGCGCACCGTTCGTTTCCTGACCGGGACCGACGAGCACGGCCAGAAGATCCAGAAAAGCGCGGCCGCTCAAGGGTTGCAGCCGATTGAGCTGGCAGACAAGGTTGTCGAACGATATCGCCACCTCTGGGAGGTGCTCAATATCTCCCACGACGATTTCATCCGCACCTCGGAAGATCGTCACAAGGCTGGGGTCACCGAAATCATCAAGCGCATCATGGCCTCCGGCGATCTCTACAAGGGCGACTATGAGGGCTGGTACTGCGCCGGCGCCGAAGCCTTCGTGCCCGACTCCCAGGTCGTCGACGGCAAGGACACCGAAAGCGGCTACCCGGTGGAACGATTGTCGGAGAGCAGTTGGTTTTTCAAGCTCTCTGCCTATCAGGCGCCTCTCTTGGAATGGTACAAGGCAAACCCTGACTGTATTCAGCCCAAGAGCCGCTACAACGAGGTCCTGCGTTTCGTCGAAGGCGGTCTGAGAGACCTCTCCGTGTCACGGACTTCGGTCTCATGGGGCGTGCCCTTTCCCGACGACGCCGATCACGTCGTCTACGTGTGGCTCGACGCACTGACCAACTACATCTCGGCCCTGGGATTCGGCAGCGATGATGCTTCGGCTTTCGATCAATTCTGGCCCGCCCAGATCCATATGGTCGGCAAGGACATCCTGCGATTCCACTGTGTCTACTGGCCGGCTTTCCTGATGTCCGCGGGTCTGCCCCTGCCGAAGACCGTCTTCGGACACGGCTGGTGGATGCGGGACGACGCCAAAATGTCCAAGAGCCTCGGCAACGTCGTCAGGCCGGACTATCTCATCGAACGCTTCGGCCCAGATGCACTTCGATATTTCTTGGCTCGCGAGATGGCCTTCGGCCTGGATGCGTCCTTTTCCGATGTCGCCTTTCTCGAGCGATTCAACGCTGATCTGGCCAATGCCCTGGGAAACACTGCATCGCGGGCCGTTTCGATGACCGAGAGGTTTCTCGCCGGCAAGATCCCAAAGGCTCATACGCCGGGACCGATCGCCCAGGCTGCCTCTGAAGCCGTCGCCGGCCACCTGCGCCACATGGACAAGATGGAGCCCCACCGAGCCCTTGAGGCGACCTGGCGACTCCTGTCGGCGATCAACGGTCGCATCCAGGAGCAGCAGCCATGGGCCTTGGCCAAGCAGGGTGATGAGGGCCGCGCCGCTCTCGAAGCGGTGCTTTACGAATCCCTGGAGGGTCTGCGCATTGCATCACTTCTGATTGAGCCCTTCATGCCGTCGATTGCCGAGCGCCTGAGAACTCAGGTCGGCGCCACCGGCATTCCGGTCAATCTCGGCGATGCCACTCACTGGGGTCTGTTGCCCGAAGGCGGCTCGATCGGCAAGGTCGAGGCACTCTTTCCGCGGGTCGATGTCAAAAAGATGATGAAGGAACTGGCACAACGAGACGAACCTGGCGCCCATGCCAAGGAATCAAGCAAAAGCGAAGAGCCCGAGGCGGAGGATGACGGCCTGATCTCAATCGACGACTTCGCCAAGGTCCGATTGGTGGTCGGCATCGTCAAAGAGGCCGAAAGAGTCCCCAAATCCAAAAAATTGGTCAAATTGATGGTTGACCTGGCCGAGACGGAACTGAGACAGATCGTCGCCGGCATCGGGGCGAAGTACGCGCCTGAAGATCTCGTGGGTCGTCGAATTGTCGTTGTTGCCAACCTCAAACCCGCCAAACTGATGGGCGTGGAATCGAACGGCATGCTGCTGGCGGCTTCCCTGGACGGCGACCCTGATCTGCTCTCCCCCGATGGCGAGGTACCTCCGGGAACTGGAGTTCGATAAGCGAGAAAGCTGGAAAGCCAGGACGCTAGAAAGCAAGACGGTCGCGCGCTATTGTCCTGCATCCCAGCCTCCCAGCGTCCAAGCGTCCAAGCCTCCCAGCAAAAAGAAACCGCCGCGAGATGCGGCGGTTTCTTATTATTGCCGGACCGTTGAAGGTCCGAAAATTGATTTAGAAGCGGCGGATCACTGCCATGCTCATGGCTGCGAAGAGCAAGACCATGCCGGCGAGGCCGGCCAGGGGCAGCAGGCTGGCGGTATGGGGAAGAACCACCGGAGCGGGTGCGGCCTTGGGAGCCGGCTTGGGAGCAACGGGAGCTGCCTTGGGCCTCTTCACCTCATGGCCGGATACCTGAACGTCCCTCTCGTCAACGACGGTGACGCTTTCGTGAACGATCGTCGCGGTCAGTTCCATGCCCTCACGAAGCTCGTTGATCATGATCAGGTCGCCATTGGAAGTCAATTTGATATCTGGCGGAATCTTGGTGAATTTCTTGACCGTTCCGTCCTGTAACCGGACGATCACAGTGCTTCCAACAACCTTGAGGACCTTGCCATTCTTGACCGTCGTGGTCTGAACGACGTGCGGGGTCTGTGTATGGGTCACGGTCGAGGTCAGGATCATGCCCGGCTTGAGGTCGCCGATGCTCATCGTTTTCCCGTCGATATTGAACTGAAAGCCTGCCGGAACGTCATACTCTTTGACGACGCCGTCCGAGCCGCGGACAACGAGGTTATCGCCATAGACGTGTACCACGACGCCCTTTTTAATCTCCGTGGTTGAGGTCTGAGCGGAAACCGCGCCAGTAATCAACACCACTGCCATTACTACCATTACTACCCGTGCGATCTTTGCCATTTTCATCCTCCTGTTTCATCTTCCACAATAATGAGCAGTCCCAGCGAACCAATTTCCCCAGAACGACCTGCTAAAATCCGTCCAGCATTATACCAGACTCCACCAGTAACACTGAGACATCTCCGGATATTCCCTCGATCCCAGAAAAATGGGCTCATACTGCAGCTCCTTATGAAGAAACCGCCCTTTCCATCGTCAAAAACGTGTAGGGACAGAGGTTCTTCTCGTCGGGCTCATGGTGTTCTTCGGCAATGACAACCCATTGGTCCTCATCAAGATCCGGGAAGAAGGTATCCGCCTCGAACTCTGCATCGATGCGCGTCACATACATCCGGTCGACGATGTCGAACGCCTCTCGGTACAACGTCGCCCCACCGGCAACAAACACCTCATCGTCGCCTTCGGCCAACCGAAGAGCTTCTTTGAGAGAGTGGGCCACAAAAACACCCTCGACACCCGACCGGTAGTCCTGGTCACGAGTGACCACAACCATCGTGCGGCCCGGCAGAACCACCCCGATCGACTCCCAGGTCCGGCGCCCGATGATCAGGTGGTGACCCATCGTCAACCGTTTGAAATGTCTGAGATCGGCGGGAAGACGCCAGGGAAGATCACCCTCGTTGCCGATGGCGCCGTTGGCCGCTACCGCAACAATGAGAGCGGTCTTCACACTGCTACCTCGGCCTTGATATGAGGCTGCGCCACGTAGTCCTCAAGAGTAAAGTCCTCAAATTTGAAATCATCCAACGACCGGACGTCGGGATTCAACACCATTCGCGGCAATGGACCCGGCTCCCTGCTCAATTGAAGTCGCGCCTGCTCAAGATGGTTGAGGTAGAGATGGGCGTCCCCGAAGGTATGGATGAACTCCCCGGGCTCCAACCGACAGACCTGGGCGATCATCAACGTCAGAAGGGCATAGGAGGCAATGTTGAACGGTACACCAAGGAATACGTCCGCGCTTCGTTGGTAAAGCTGACACGACAGCCGGCCCTGGGCAACGTAGAACTGAAACAGTACGTGGCAGGGCGCCAGGGCCATCCGGTCCAGTTCCGAGACATTCCACGCGGAGACAATATGGCGTCTGGAATCCGGATTCCCCCGGATCCCCTCGACCAACCGCTCAATCTGGTCGATAAAACTGCCGTCAGGCGTGGGCCAGGACCGCCACTGGGCACCATAAATCGGACCGAGGTCGCCGTTTTCATCGGCCCACTCGTCCCAGATTCTTACCCGGTTTTCTCTGAGATAGGCGACATTCGTCTGGCCCTTTAAAAACCACAGCAACTCGTGAATAATCGATCGGAGGTGGAGCTTCTTGGTGGTCAAAACCGGGAAACCCTCCGCCAGAGCGAAGCGAAGCTGAGCACCGAAGACGCTCAGGGTCCCCGTGCCGGTCCGATCGTCTTTCTGGGCGCCGTCCGCCAGGATGTACTGCATCAGTCCAAGGTATTGGCGCATTCAGCCGGCCTCACCATCAACATCCATCCAGCGCTTCACCAAGCCGGACCACCGTCCCTGCCCCTTGAGGATGACCTCCGCAACTTCCCGAACGGCGCCGTGACCGCCAGGCCTCCCGCAGATCAGATCACACACCGCGGCAACATCGGGGGCAGCATCCGCCGGGCAGGCCGAAAATCCCGAACGTAACAATATTGGAAGATCGGGTAAATCGTCACCCATCACTGCGGTCTGGGAATCCTTGATTCCTCCGGCCGCTGCTTGAATAAGGGAAAGGTCTTCGACCTTGTCCCGAGAACCCAGAGCCACCAGCGCCGGTTCGAGGCCCAACTCCATCAGCCGAACAGATACCGCCGGCTCAGACCGGCCTGATATCACTGCAACTGTAATGCCACATTCCATCAACAATCGAATGCCCAACCCGTCCCGAACACTGAAGGACTTTCCTATACAGCCCTCGGCCCCATACAGCAACGAACCGTCGGTCAAGACACCATCGACGTCGAGTACCAGGAGGCGAATCGGCTTGAGCCGTCTGCGGACATCAAAGGGAAGATGGCTGGGCATACGTCTAAAACCCTTCCAAAACCGCCGTCACCAACGCCCGCGATAGATTTTCCGATACCAATTCCATGGCCTGAATCTGACGATCGAAGAAATCCACGGCGGAAAGGTCTACATCGTAAGAGGTGCGGCGTGAGAAAGCCTTGTCCTCCCACAGGATCTCCGGCTCCTCTCCACGAACGTCCAATAGTTGCACGCTGACCGTCAACGTCATCTGATACTCGGTTGCACGACCCCGGTCATCCAGAGCTACCGGCACCATTGAGATTCCCCTAATGATGCCTTCCAAAACGACCTGCGCCTTCTTTTGCTCCTCAACCAGTTCGAAGCGGCCGCGGCGGACCCACTCCCTGGCCAGGGACTCATTGAGGCGCTGGTCGACATCTGACCACGTCGTATTGTTCTGAAAGTTGGCCAGATAGAGCGACTGGAGCTCCTCGGGAAGGAAACTGGATGTTCCCACCAGGTGATACCCGCAACCGGACACGCTGACCACCAGAACAACAACCAAGCACACGACAGAGGCGCGCGTCTTTGGGTTTCTCAATCGCAGCTACTCCTCAGAACTTTCCGACCCCATATGAGCGGCCAGAATCTCGCCGATCTCATGGTTGACCTCGTCGATTTTCCGTTGCTCAACCTCAGCCACCTCATACGCAAGAATCTGTTGGGCCTGATCGAACATTTTTCGCTCACGAAAAGACAGGGTTTTCCGACTTGCAACGTCCGCCAGACAGAGCAACACATCGACCACTTCGCTGAGCTCACCGGTCTTCAAACGCTCGAGATTGGCCTTGTACCGATCTTTCCAGTCACCCTTTTCGTCGATCTGGTTGGCCTTGAGCCGGCTCAAGCTGTCGGAAACATCCTGCAGGTCACTCAATGGCCTGAGACCGACCCGCTCAATATTCTGCACCGGAACGAGGACCTTGCTCTCGGTGGCCAGCAACCTCAAGTGGTAGCACTCAACGGTCATACCCGCCAACATCTCGCTTGCGATGGATTCGACGACCGTCACTCCCTGACTGGGGTAGACCACCTTGTCACCGACCTGAAAACCCATATTGCCCCCTTCCGAACGTGGCCCTTCATTTTAGCATCGCCGGAGCGGACAAGGATACAATTGAACCGCAAAGACGCAAAGACCGCAAAGAAAACGCAAAGAAGGTATTGAAAATAAATCCCTTAATGCTCTCTGGGGTCTTGGCGATCCCATTCTGCCCAAAATCCCTTCGGTCGTAACCCACCGTCCCGGATTAATAGTAAACCACTGAACCGACTGGCTTTAGATCTCAACACCGCATGAGGGGCAAGCAAGAGCATCGCGATACATGGTCCCACCACAGTTGGGACAAACGGCGCTTCGACCGCCCAGCTTCCGTGATACACCGAAACCGGCCAATACGAATGCGCCCAGTGCAAAGATCGCCACCGGTGGGGCAACGATCGCCGAGGAGGCGACCACGGTCGAAACGCCTGCCTCGCCAACACTGGCAAAGCGAGCGGCGCCGCCATGCAGGGTTTCGGCAACCTCCCGAAAAGGTCTCCGGATTTGGTTTCGAACCCAGTGGACGCCGGCAGCGGTACCACCACCCAGAGCGCCGGATATCCCCAACTGCGTTAGGTTCTCGTCAATCGACCCGGTTGCGGCGGCAAATGCGATGAACCCGGCGACGATCTTCGGTAGGTAGCTGATGACATCGGAATACTCACCCAACTCCGGCACAGAATCCACCAGGATCTCCAAGACGACGAGGACACCCAGCACAAGCATCACCTGGGGACTGGCAATCCAGGCAAAACGCCCACCGAGTTCAAAATAGGGCGTGTAATGAAAGCCGCCAAGCACCAGCAGTGGAATAAAGGCCTTGGCGCCGGCACCACCGGCCAACCCAAATGCGCTCATAATTGACATTAAAGATCCCATCGATCCCTCCTCAGTTTCCAACGTACTCCATGATCTGTGCGAACGACCACCCTACGGCTGCTGTCAACACCAGCACGACCACCAGGGTCACCACGGTGGCAATCGCCAGCAATACCAACACCGCCTTCTCCCACCGAGCCAACGGCATTCGTTCCGCCTCCCGCTCGAGACTCCACAAGACGTAATTGTGAACCAACCAGGTCAATCCGGCGAAGGTCGCCGCTGCCAACGCCGCACCAACGACCGGGATCACGGCAAATCCATAGCCGATCGATCCGATCCACAGAAAACTCAGGCGTGTGATCCATCTCGAAAAGAACCTCCGTGAGGGACCGACATACCGTCCTGCATCCCTGATCAGAAAGAACCGAACAGCCATCAGGTGGCAGATAACCATCAGCGGAATGAGCACCGCTGCACCAAAGTGTGCAAGAGGCACGACCAGACCGACCGCTGCCGCCACTCCAGTCCCAATGGAAAGAAACCGACTGAACTGCGCTTCCTGCGCGTCCCTCAACAATAGAAAACGTAAATCGATCGCACGAAGTTCTCGACCGTCGTCATCGGTCAGAGACTTGGAACACTTCGGACAGTAGACAAAGGGCCCGCCGGATCGGGGCAAAGGCTCGAGACACCAGGGGCAAGGAGTGGCCATGGGAGGAGTATAAGCAATACGTCGAACGTATTACAGAAGGATGAAGGAGGAAGGATGAAGGCGGAAGTCTGGCGGCATTGAAAGCTGCCCTCCCTGCAATTTCACCACAACCTTATTGTGGCCGCGGGTGTCCCCGCCCACAGCGGCTTCAATTTGAAAAACTCCAGTGTCCAATA
>JAUXDC010000309.1 GCA_030618605.1 Holophagae bacterium
ACACTGGTGAGAAGTGCGGGTTAGAATTGATCCTGAGGTTCGGCCTCGGGAGGTTCCATGAGGAGTTCGAGAATCGTAGTTATCGGTGGCGTCGCGGCGGGCATGAGTGCCGCTTCACAGGCAAAGCGCAGACAACCTGAGGCTGATGTCATCGTTTTCGAACGCGGCGACCGAATCTCCTATGGGGCCTGCGGCATGCCCTACAACATTGGAGACCCCTCACGTGACATCGAAGATCTGGTAGTACTGACGCCGGACAAGGCCCGCAAGCGGGGCATCGATCTCCGCCTTGGCCACGAAGTGGTGGCGTTGGACACCGAACGCCGCATCGTCACCGTACGAGATCGGGGGACCGGCGCCAAGTCCGAGGAGCCGTTTGACGCACTGGTCATTGCGACCGGAGCCGCTGCAAACCACCTTCCCCTGCCGGGGTTCGACCTGCCCGGCGTATTTCACTTGAGAAATCTGAACCACGGCCGCCTGATCAAACGCCATATCGCCGCAAATGCACCGGCGAAGGCCGTTGTTCTCGGCGCAGGTTTCGTTAGCATGGAGATGTGCCACGTCCTGACCGAACTGGGACTCAAGGTTCAGATTCTCAAGAAACGTCCCCGCATCCTCCGCGGATGGTCCGATGAAACGGTATCTCTTGTCGTTGCCGAACTCGATCGACACGGTGTTGAGATTCATACCGGCATGGACATCACCGGCGCCGAAGCCGGAGCCGACGGGAATCTTGCGGCACTGACCACGGATGAGGGCCGGTATGAGACCGATCTCGTCCTGCAGGCCGTCGGCGTGCGCCCCAACGTCACTCTGGCGAAGGAAGCCGGGTTGCGCATTGGAGAGACAGGGGCCATTTGGGTCAACCGGTACCAGCAGGCATCAGTTGAGGGAATCTGGGCCGCAGGAGACTGCGCCGAGTCGTATCACCGGATCTTGCGTCGGAACGCGTGGGCTCCCCTTGGGACGACGGCGAACAAACACGGCAGGATTGCCGGCGCTAACACCGTTGGCGCCGGGCAGCAGTTTGCCGGGGTCGTCGGAACCACCGGGTTCAAGGTCTTCGACCTCGAAGTAGCCCGCTCCGGCCTTGGATTGGAGCAGGCCCGGGCCGAGGGATTCGATCCGGTTTCGGTCACCATCAAGCAGCCGTCGAGAGCCCATGGATTCCCTGGATCGTCGCCGATTCATGTCACCCTGGTTGCCGACGCCCCGACCGGAGTCCTCTTGGGTGGCGAGATGGTGGGCCATGAGGGCGCCGCGTTGCGAATTAACACTCTCGCCACATCTCTTGCATCCCACATGACCGTTGCCGACGTACAGGGACTGGACCTGGTCTATTCGCCACCCTTTGCTTCAGTTTGGGATCCGATCCTGGTTGCCGCCAATCAATTGATCAAGAAGGTTGGGAGGACGACATGACCGCGACAAAAAATCTGACCTGCCCCCACTGCGGATCCGCCCTGATCGTCGATGTCGAGGCCGGAGTCGTCGTTCACCACGAAGCGCCCCCCGAAAAGAAGGAGACGATCGATTTCAACCAACGGGTTGAAGGGCTCAAGGCAGAACAGCAGCGCGCCGCCGACAAGATGGACGAGGCTCTCCGCAAGGAGAATGACCGCAGCCGCCTGATGGAGGATCGTTTCGCAGAACTGATGAAAGGTGCTGCGGAGAAAGACGACGGTACCCGGCCGTTGCGGGATATTGATTTGGATTGAATGGGGGTTCCTCGATCACCTGGAAAGGCGAGGCAAAGTTCATGCAAAGATCAGATACTTGAAACTCGATACTCGACTCCTGCTTTAAGAGCTGCATCACCTCATCCAGCAACCTGCGTTCAAAGCCACCCCAGTCCACAGGATCAAGTATCAAGTATCAAGTCTCCAGTATCCAGGTACGAACCTATTGCCCCCATTTCCGTTTCACTCCCCGAGACCATCAGTTTTCTGATAAAATACTGGTTTCGTAAAAAAAAGGAGAAATCGACAATGACTACCACGAAATTCCTCACGGTCCTTTCCATCCTGGCACTCGCCATCATCGCAGCCTGCGGTGGGCAAGCTGTCGCGACCGCTGACCAGATCCCCTCAAGTCCCGACGGCACCATCCGGTTCGTCGCCGAGAAAATTGCAGACGGCCATCCGGAGGTTGTCTGGGAAGCCCTTCCGCAAACCTACCAGAAGGACATCAACAATCTGACCCATCTTTTTGCAACCAAGGTTGACCAGGAAGTGTGGGACAAGAGTTTTATTGTTCTTCGCAAGACTGCAGTCGTTCTCCAGGACAAGAAAGACCTCTTCCTCGGTTCGCAAATGTTCGCGATGGCCGAGGACAGCCAGGACGAGATTAAAGAGAATTGGGATACTGCGGCCCTGGTCTTGAGCTCGCTGGTCAACAGTGATCTCGGCAACCTCAAGTCACTGGAGACGATCAATTGGGGTCACTTCATGGCGACGACCGGCAAAGAGCTGATGGATGTTGCAAAAAGGGCCTCCGCCGCAACCGAAGAGAACGCATTCGAGAACGATTTCCTTGCAAAGGTCAGAGGAATGGGCATCGATGTCCTGGAAAAGACCGACACCACGGCAAAACTGAAAATTTCGGCTCCGGATGAAGAGCCGGAAGAAGTCCAAATGACCAAGGTCGAAGGACGCTGGGTGCCGACCGATATGGCAACAGACTGGGATAAGAACGTTGCTGAGGCACGCACCAAGTTGGAAGAGATCACTCCGGAAACCATCGCACAGCAGAAGATGCAAATCATGATGATGGTCGGCATGGCCGAAGCATTCGTTGATCAGGTTGCCCAGGCCAATACATCGGAAGAACTCGACCAAATGTTGCAGGGACTGCTCGGCGGTCTATTGGGCGGCGCCATGGGTGGCCCCCCGGCTCAGATGGACGACGCACCGGCCGAAATGGACGCCCCGGCCGAATAGCCGCCTTTTCGAGGCTGGTTCTCTGTAAATTCAGGGTTCAGGGTTCAGATTGCAACCTGCTCCCTGCTCCCTGTGACCTGCTCCCTGTGACCTGAACCGGCACAGCCGGTTCAGGTCCTCAAGTAGGCGATCAAATCCTGCGTCAAATGTGACCGGCGTAACCGGGAAAGAGCACGGCTCTCGATCTGGCGCACTCGCTCTCGCGATAACCCCATCAGAATCCCAATCTCCCTGAGAGTCCGGGGATTGTCGTCGTCCAAACCGTATCGAAGGGCCAATACCTCCCTCTCACGCGCCGGAAGACCGTCGAGAGCATCTCCCAAAGCATGCGCAAATGACTTCCGCAGCATCGTCTCGTCGGTATCCGGAAAGATCGTCTGCTCAAGAAAGTACCCGATTTCCGAGTCACCACTCTCGTCAACATGAGAATTCAGCGAGAGTGAGGTTTGGGACGCCCGTCTGAGAACGCAAACGTCCTCGAGGGAAATCTCCAGCTCCCGGGAGAGCTCCACATCGGTCGGAGGTCGCCCGTGCCGTTCGGCCAATAAATTCCGAACCCTTTCAAGCCTGTAGAGAGTATTGGCCTGTTTCTGAGGCAACCGGAAGGTCGTTCCGTTCTCAGCGAGAAAATGGAGTATGGCCTGACGAATCCACCACACCGCATAGGTAATGAACTTGACATCCTGACCCTCTTTGAACGGGTCGTATTTCTTTGCAGCCTGTATCAGGCCGAGATTACCTTCATGAATAATGTCGAGAAAAGGAACCGTGGAAGCCCGATACCGTTTGGCATACGCCACAACGAACTTCAGGTTGGCAACGACCAATTCTCTGACGGCCTCTTCGTCTCCGGCCTGGACTCGCACTGCGAGTTCTCGTTCTCTGTCGTGAGTCAGAACTGGATACTTGGAGATTTCGTTCAGATAGTATTGCAGCGTTGCGGTTTCAGAGCTGTCCCGCCGGAAGGAGCTCCGATGACCCATGCTAGACGGAATCATCCTCGACAGCTTGGATTGTCCCGCTCTCGACCCGGACCAAGGCGTGGTATCTCGGAACCTCGCTCTCGGAACTCAGGTGATGCCTGACCAGATCCGCCAGGCTTTCGTTGTCCTTTTGGAGTCTTTGAACCTGCTCTCTCAGGTTAAGGATAATCTCAACACCAGCCAGATTGACACCGAGATCCCTGGTCAGGGCGATCACCGTCTCGAGCCGATCACAGGTCACTTCATCGTACAAACGAGTGTTACCCCGAGAACGGGCAGGATTGAGCAATCCCTCGCGTTCCCACAGCCGCAGGGTTTGTGGATGAACACTGTA
>JAUXDC010000208.1 GCA_030618605.1 Holophagae bacterium
CTCGTGCCCTGGATCTCGATATTCTCTCGCCTGAGCATCTCCATTACCCCGGCTGGAGTACAGGGGACGAGTCGCGGCCGGCCTTGCTGCAGCAAAGCGACATTTGAGGTGTGAAAACCGTCGACATCTTTGGCCGGATCAATCAATTCGAGTACCCGGTGGGGGTCGAGATCCCCAGGCAGGGGCAACTGGACCAGGATGCCGTCGACCGCATCGTCGGCATTGAGAGCTGCAATCAACTCTTCCAACTGCGTCTGGGGAGTTTCAGTCGGCAAAATATGGGTTTTCGAAACCATACCCAACTGATCGCAGGTCTTGGCCTTGGACCCGACGTAGACCTTGGATGCCGGATCTTCCCCAACCAATAGGACGTCGAGCCGTGGACGTATCCCGACACGGATCAGCGCCTCGACTTCGGTCGCAACTTCGTCCCTGATTCCAGCAGCAACGACACTGCCTTTTAAGAGTTTACTGTCATCCATGAACACTCCTTCGTCCTTCGTACACGGTGGCGACCCCTCCGGTGACGGGTTGTGCCGAGACCTGTTCCAGGCCGACCGACTCCAAGAGGTCAACCATCCGTTGACCCTGAGGGAATTCGCTGACGGATTGTGGAAGGTAGCTGTAGGCCTCGGAATCTCCGGAGATCCACCGACCGACCAGGGGTGGAACGATTCGAACCCAGCCGCGCATCAGGGGTCCGAAAAGGCCCGACGGCCTGGAAAATTCGAGGATCAACAACACACCACCAGGTCGCAGGACCCGAATCAGTTCCTGGAGTCCCTGCTCCAGATTCTCAAAATTTCGGACGCCGAAGGCGACGGTAACGACATCGACACGGCCCTCATCCACCGGCAGCATCAAGGCGTCCCCGGCAAAAAGGGGCAGTGATTGTTTTTGATCGAGGGCCTTCCGCCTCGCCAGGGTAAGCATCGGCAGGCAGAAATCTGTGCCCATCGTCCGGCTTTCCCTATCGAACGCCAACGCGACGTCGCCGGTGCCGGTGCAAACATCCAGGGTCAGGCGGGGCTGGGCTGCAGCCACCCGCCGGGCCAGGAGCCTGCGCCACCCACGGTCCTGCCCCAGGGACAGAACCCGATTGAGTAGATCGTAGCGATGGGCAATTCTGCCGAACATGCCACGGATTTCGGCACCCCTCTTCGATCGAAGTTCGTCACGCACGGGCGGAGATTAGCATGGGCAATTCGTCCAACGAATTGCATGGGGCCCTTCGGGCCCGATTCCGCGGCAGGGGTTATCTCAGCAGCCCAACGCTCTTCGGAGATTCTCCAAAGCCAACCGGCGGCGGAAGGGGCTCCGTTGAGCCGAATCAACCAGCTCGTACGCCAGCCAACCAGCCTGTGCGTTAAACCGCCAACCTGTGCGCGTAAAGACCAGGTCGCGCCCCAGACGAGGCGTGACGCCGTGTAGAGTCGTCCTACACATTTGCAAGGAGAGCTTGGCCGGGCCGAATGCGATTTATCAAATCCGAGGGATTGCAACCTTGGGTGCTCCAAGTTGAGTAAAAGCAGTATCCTGCGACTTTCTTACGACTGGATACTTATCCTTGACAAACTGTTTTTTCGTTCATAGGCTTCTTATCGTTCTAATGTGATCTTGTTTTCTCAATCGGCATTTCTGTTTTTTCGGATTTGAAAGCCGAATCTGGGAAAAACGCTACTGTGTGGAGGCGGACATGAAGATTAAAGCTTGTGCTCTATTTCACATTCTTGTTCTGACGGGGGCGATGGCGATGGGCGACCCCTTGAAAGTCGGGTTCTTGGTCGATGCGTACTCCGTCGTGGAGGAAGATGCCTCTGCCAACATTACGGTTCAGCTGACCAAGACGACCAGAAAAACCGTCACGGTGGACTACATAACCTCGGATGGGACTGCGATCGGCGGAGTTGATTACACTCAGGTCAGTGGCACCTTGACATTCGTGCCAGGTCAAATCTCAGAGACCTTTACGATACCAATCATTGACGACAGCGAAGCCGAGTTCGACGAGACAGTCAACTTGACGCTAAGCAATCCCTCAAATGCCCAAATGGGCACCTCGGCAGCCGTCTTGACCATACTCGATCCCGTTGATGGTGACCCCCAACAACCTCCGGCAGCTCAGATCAGTGCTCCCGAGGGTCAGTCCACCTTCGTAGCGGGTGATCTGATTACGTTGGACGGTTCGGCATCCACAGTTCCCGACGGGTTCCAAGTGTGGTTTGCCGCGCTTGAAACCAACTCAGGATCGCCGATGACCGCCGTTTATGAGGGCTCGACCCTCTCCGAGAACTTCACTGCCGTCGCTGGCGTTGATGCCTACACCATACGACTGGTGATTGCCGACCCGTCAGCGATGCCCGGTGACACTGAGCTTCGAGGAGGCGCCCTGCCGTGTGAGGGAAATGCATTATGTGACAGCACCGAAATCACGATCATCAGAACCGACTCCAATCCTCCCGAAGCCATCATCACCTCGCCGCAGGAAGGAACCGGACCGTACATCGCTGGAAGCCTGATCTCGCTTGACGGTACCCATTCCTCGGTACCGCAGGGCTACAACACCTGGTTTGCTGCCCTCATTGACGGGGCGGAACCGATGGAGGTTGCGTATCTCGCCGCTGGACTCGAGGGCGACTTCGTTGCCTCCATGGAGGATCCTGCGTACGTCGTTCGACTGATCGTTGCTGCACCCGGGGCAATGCCGGATGACACGACCAGACGGGGCTCCACATTGCCGTGTCAGGCGACGCCCGACTGTGACGCTGTGGGGGTCGTCCTCACCGGGACGCCGCCGAGCGGGCGGATGAGCCTCGTCGCGACGCCGATCACAATCGATGACGTCGAGCTCGAATGGACTGATATCACCAGCAAAGATACGCCGTATGTAGTCTCCCGCGGTACCGACCCAGCATCGTTGACCGAGGTTGCCTCCACAGGGGGTGACCAAACCCTGTACTTCGACACTGGCCTCACCACGGGAGAAACCTATTATTACCAGGTCGTCAACGGGCGAAAAGAATCGGCCATCGTCGCCGTGCGATTGCCGGAAGCAATCGACACGTACCTCTCGCTCATCCCCTGGTTCGATGTCCAGTGGGATACGCCGGCGGCCTCTTTCGATTATTGGGATTCTCGGGCGACGATGACGATCAGTCTACAGCCGGAGGCCGATTCGTTCTCCCTGACTGGGTGTACGATCGACCTCTTTGTTGACGATCCGGCGATCGAAGAGAACTCTCCAGGCGGCGAACCCGTGAGTACCGAATTGGGCTACGGCCGCGACCACCTCGACTGCCTTGAGGAGGGTGCGACCCCGTATGCCACCATCGTCGCGTCAGACCCGGCGCTCGCTACCTTTGTCGTCCCAGATCTTCGATTGGGCCAACATTCGTTCCGGTTTCGCATCACCGACCCCCAAGGCAGGACCCGAGAGCGCGCCTTCCTGCGCGCGCCCCACCCACCAGTGGACACAAATTTCCCGGGGGCAGAAGGAGATATTGGTGCTTTTGTCGGCGCTGGGCGGACCACGAGTACGGTTCGGCCGCGGTTGTTCGGCTACGGCCCAGCACAGCGATTCTCTCCGGACTGCCAGGACAAGGATGACCCATTTTCAGTCCAAATCAAATTTGTGGAGGGCGGAGGTGGTGTCATCACCGGATATCCGGAGTTCTTCGTCGATGTCGATGAAAACGGCTACTGGGAGTTCATTCCGACGGACGACCTCCCGCTCTTTGGGCGATCAGACGGGCTCGATGTGATCCGCATCCAGCAACTTGCTGAGGTGAACGGGTCGTGGAGAACAGGGCGAGCATTCCCGCAATACGATGGGACGCCCCGGAGCCTTGGGACATCGGCAACCACAGGAGGAGATTTCTGGTTGATCGCCGGCTGGGACATCATTTATGACGCCCAATCGGGGACAACGCCCTATGTGGACCTGACTACCTACCCCTCCGAAGTATCCATCCCCTCGGAGGCGCCGACCGCCGTCGGCGGTGTGCGGTTCCAGTTGTTCGACAACGGTCACGATCTCGATCTCAACTCGATTCGCGTAACCAACCAGACGCTTGGCGAGGGGCCCTTCGAAGGGCACATGGCTGCAAGCCAGCGCAACTCCCGTGGTTGGTGGGAAGCTCCTGTTCCGTTGCAGATGGGTGCCAACACCCTCCTCGTTGAAGCCGACGATCATTCCAACAAACACATGGCCGAACAGATCGTGGTCACCCGGACATTGCCGGAGGTCTACGCGAAAATCGAAGCGCCAAACGGCACCGACTGGAAAAGCCATGCCTTTGTGCAACTTGACGGATCTTCTTCAAACATCCCCGCCGATGCGATGGTGAGGTGGGTCTTCCTTGAGCCTGGAACCTATGCCCGGGTCTCAGGTGTCTATGGATACACACCGGTAGTCGACTTTGAAATGCCCGTAGTCGATGGCGGACTGGTCGCCCGGCTTATTATTGCCACACCGTATAACCTGCCGTCGAACCTCTACACGCAAGAACCACCCTGTACGGTCGATGGCAGCGGCGGTCAATGCCACAGCACGGAAATCTTGTTGACCAATCCCTGTTGCCCCGAAGGGGGCAGTTGTTCCGGAAATTCCCAGGCATCAACCTTGGCGATCACGAAACCATCGTATTGGGAACGTTTACCCTACAACAAAATCGTCAAACTTCAGGCTGAGGCGACAGCGGTGCCGCCGGAGGTGCCGGTGTTCCGATGGTGGATTCGGCCAAGGCCCGTCGGAACCAAAGGTCTCCTGTCCGCTCTCGGACCATTTGGAACGGGATTCAGCCCGGATGATGCAACCTTGTTGTTTGATCCTCAGTTGTTGGGTCTTGGATTCGGCGACTACCAGATCGACGTCGAAACTGGCGTGATTGATCCGGCAGACCCTAATGGTTGCGTAAATGCAGTCAGCTCCACAAACCTGGTGTTCAGCCTTGGCCATCGCCTTTCAGCCGTTGCCCCCGGCCAGGCCTTCCCGGGAGACTCCGTCAGAGTCTACGGCGAGACCTTTTCAACAGGCGAAGACTTCCTCGTCAGGATTGACGACGACTCCGACCATGGGGCTTATCCCTACGAGGTCCTCGCAACTGCCACAGACGGCCAGTGGGTCGAGATCACCCTGCCTGCCGACATACCCGCAGGCATCGCATACTACGTTGCTGTGGCTGCATCCGATGGCCAAGGAGAGAGTACCTGGAAACGAGCTCTCGAAGTCGTTCATCCTGGCTATGACTATCCTGGCATCGACGACCCCAGCTGCACCGGCACCGGGCAGGAAGCTGCTAACCCCATCGTTCCAGGGCAGGTCGTGACGGGCGATTTTTGTGACGCGGGAGACACCGATTACTTTTACTTCCCGGCTGCTTCCGGCTCCACATTCGACATCTCTCTTGAACGAGTGGACGAGACCTTGAGCGTCTACCACCCGGATTCCATTGATCCGGAGATCTTCATGGTCAACCCGGATGGAGTCGCGCCGGCTGCCGGTTATGCCAACGACAACTCGGCAGACGACACCAACGCCTCCCTGACCGGCTTCACCACAACCCAGACCGGTCTCTTCGGCATCGCATGCCGAACCTCCCGTGCCTCCGGTCAGTACAGGCTGACCATCACCCGGACCGGAACACCCAACAACACAAACTTCAGCGTCGTACCCTACGGGGATCGGGCGGTCACCGTCGTACCTCAAAGCGGGGGTACATCCTCGGCATCCTTGCAGGCTCTGGCCTTCGATCCACAGGGTATGCCGGCCGCGGGCGCAGCCTTGACCTGGCAAGAACTCGAGGGCACTCCCGCCACAACAGATGTCTATTCATCGAGCACGATGGGCCTCGGCCAGGGTAACTTCACCCTCGACACTGGTTCCTCAGCGACCCTCAAGCCGGTCTTTGACTGGCCGGAGATCCCTGCAAAATCCAGTGGTGAGGAAGAGCGGCCATCAAGTAAACAACAGTCCTCATCAGGGGCCCTCCTGGGCGTTGTACATCTCAATCCGAACGGGATCGTTACCGCCAGCCGTCTGCCGGGGCCCGCCAAGGCCCAATCCATCGTCAAGGTGGATCGTGAGATGCAGGCAAAGGCAGGAGCCGGCGAGGAGCCCCGTTCTCACTCCAAAATACTGGCGACCTGCACCGACCCGGCAGGCGAGGCGCAGAAGATCTCCGAGATCGCATTTCCGGCCAACGCTGTTTCAATCGAGGGCTTCACGATCGAACTGACCGATGACCTCGGCAATGTACTGGGCACGGATCTCCCGGGATTCACCGTCGGGGAACTCCATGATCTCGGTGTCCGCATGATCGCCCACTGCAGAGACGCCGCCGATCAACCCTTCGATGCAACCTTGACCTCTGCGCCGATCGCTCTTGGGTCATCCGGCGAGACCCGTGCGGACCTTGCCGGCGGCATCGTACGGTTTGGTGGCACCTGCCAGCACACCGTCGTACCGGCCGACTCAGGGGACTGGACACCCTTCACCCACGAAGTCGGCAAGCGGGCCATCCTGAGTCACATCGACGAGGGCGACCAGGCCCACTTCGTATTCACCGAGCTGCTGTCGGCCTCGATCGCACTGAAAGCGGAGGCACCTCAAGGTGGTTGGACAATCCTGCGCGGTTCTTCAGACGTCGAGGTCAAGCCCAAACACGGGGAACCGGCAGAGATCCGCTGGTCAGAACCCAAAGATCTCCGTGAAGTCGCAACCGGCTTGTACATGGCCGGCGCCGAGGATCC
>JAUXDC010000045.1 GCA_030618605.1 Holophagae bacterium
TTCGGGATCAATGACGATCCCCAGCTCATACAGTGCCATTGTGCCTCCTCATGGCCTTGTGGCTCCGGACTCAACCCGGAGCAAGGAGTGTATTCTCCCGGATAACCGGGGAACAGGCATTGTAGTCAAAATTGCTTGAAAAGCAAGTTACAATGCGTAGCCCGGAGGAAAACCGGACCGAAACGGGAGGCCCTATGACCAAAATCGTCCCCCCCCTTGGAGCGTGCAGGGTATTAACGGTGTTTGGATTTCGGAGAGTCGTGAAGTGCCATTTGAGGCGAACTCGAGGCACCGTACTCCCTGTACGGTTCGAGGATGCAACGAAAAAGGGCCTTCACGACACCCGAAAGGCGCCGGTGATTTAATGCCCCGCGCACTTCAGACAATGCGGGAAGCTCTGGACTCCCAGGAGTGGGACCGCATCGAAGAACTCTGGCTTGAGGCCCTCGATCAACAGCCCATCCCGACCCTCGAACTCCTCGAGGTCCGTCGCATGATGTGGAAGACCGGCAAGAAAAACCAGGCCATGACTCTGTTGGAGTTATTGGTCGAAACGTTGGAGGCAACGGACGATGCTCCTGGCGCCCTCGCCGCCCTTCGAGAGCTGATCCGACTGAGCAACAGCGCCGATCCTAAAAAAGTGGAGCGGCTGCTGAAGGCCTTCACCACCGTCCGCCAAGAAAGTCCATCCCTGGACGCCGTCATCAGTCATTACGAACCGAAACAATCGCGCCGCCCGCTGGAGGAACTGGAAACAATGGAAACCTGGCTCAATCACGATGTGGGAACTGTCGTCGAGGTCCTGGGTCAGGGCGTAGGCCGAGTGACCGAAATCAACCTCGAACTGGGAAATCTCAAGGTCGATATCGGAGGACAGCGGCCTGTGTCGATCCCCTTTGGAGCGGTCACCCGCTACGTCCGAGTCCTCGCTGAAGGCTCCTTCCTCCGACTCAAGGTCGAAGAACCCAAAACATTGACGACCTCGGTCAAGAACAACCCCGGCGACAGCCTGGTCCACATCCTCGAGGGGATGGATGACCCTGTCGACGTCGCATCAATCAAGAGTGCCCTGGACGGCGTGTTGCCGACGTCCGGTTGGACCTCGTGGTGGACCAAGGCCCGAAAAAACCCCCGGGTCCTCTCCTCCGGAACCGGCTCGAGACTCCGCTATCACGTCACAGATTCCGCCGAAGACGCAGCCGAGTCACTGCTGGCGGACCTTAAATCAGCCGGCCCGAGAGAACGTCTGAAAGCAGCTCGAAACCTGGGCCAACGCGGCCGGACCGAGGCGGCGCGGGCCGCAGAGCTGCTGGTCGAGGGCTTCGATCAACTGATCGGCGACGATCCGGGGCTGGCCTGGGAGACCGCCGATCTCCTGGCGACTCTCCCAGGCGGCGCCGAGACGGCCGCCCTCTACCGGTCAGAACTTGCGGAATCCGGCCTCCCCCTGCAGGTGCTCTCGGGCATCCGAGAGCGAGCCTCCCGGCAGGGTGCCTTGGAACAATTTCGTGTATCACGAACCGACGAGTGGCCGGAGATTTGGGCCGAGTGGTTACTCCACGAAAAAAGCTCGTCGATGCTGGACCACATCGCCCAAGAATTGGACCAGAGCGAAGACTCAGAGGCCTTGGACACCGCGCTCGAAACAATATTCCGCAATCATCTCAAACACCCGGCCCAGTTCGTGTGGGCTTCCGAGGCAGTAACCGATACCGAGGCACCCGAAGCTCTCAGGCGCCGGCTGAGACCCTCCCTGTTGGAAAAGATCCCGGACATAATGTCCCGGAGGGAATTCTCCGATTTCCGGAGCCGAGGCAAGGGTCTGCTTGAAGGCGGCAAGGCTGCGGTCCGGCTGATTCTCGAACAGGCCTCACCGCAGCAGGCCATCCGTTTCGCCCAGAGGCTTGGCCGAATCGACAGCATCGACCCCAGTCAAATCCGGCTGATCGAACAGGCAGCCCAGCAAGCCAAAGGCGCCTCAACCTCTGATGTCGAAGTCATCCTGTTCGTTGCGACCGGCGCCGCGATCAAGGCCAAACGCGCCGAACTGAAGACTCTCTTGGAACATGAGATCCCAAAAACCCTCAAGGGCATCAATGCAGCTGCAGCCGAAGGCGACCTGAGAGAGAATTTCGAATATCACATGCTGAGGGACCGCCAAGAGCTGCAATCAGCCAAGGCTGCCAAGCTCCAGGAAGACCTGGGGCGAGTCCGGACACTGGAGCCGGGAGCGGCCGACCCATCGAAGGTCAACATCGGTACAGTCGTGCACTTCGACCCGGTTTCCGGAGGATCCGTCGAGCCTTTGACAATTCTTGGAGCATGGGATGCCAACCTGGAAAACAGGATCTTCGCGAACGGCACGGACCTCGCCAAGGCCCTCCTGGGACACGATGTCGGCGATGCGGTCACCGTCGAGGGGGCCGAGACCCAGATAACCAAAATCGAACCCTGGCAGGGGTGAATACGCTGGGAAGCTGGAAGGCCAGGACGCTGGGACGCTGGGAGGCTGGGAAGCTGGGAAGCTGGAGAGAGCGTCAAGAACTGGGGATCGGTTTTCATTCCGATTTCGTATTACTTTACGACGTCACTCACCATGTTTCGGAAATCTCCGCTCCGTTCTTGCTTTCAATACTCCAGCCTTCTTCCCTTTGCGCTCTTCGCGTCTTGGCGGTTCAATTCTGCTTTTCTGAATACTCAGCTGTCGGCTTTGAGCAATTCCAGTTCCTCGGCATCGGGAGCGAAGAGCACGCAACCGACCGTGCCCGGACCGGCATGAGCGCCGACGATCGGACCGATCTCGCCCTCGAACAGTTCCTCGATGGTAAAAGTGTTCGAAACCGACTCGGTCAGGCGGGCGCCCCACTTCGGCGCTGAAGCGTGGGCCACGACGCCGAAAACCGGCGTGTCCGTGCTGATCTGTTCCTTCAGCAACTCAATCAGTTTGGGTTGGGCCCGGCGCCCTCCCCGGGCCTTGTCGACCGCCTGAACCTCGCCGTCTTCCATCGCCAGAATTGGCTTGATGCCCAGAAATGTCCCAATGAAGGCACGAGCACCACCGACTCTGCCGCCCTTCTTCAAATACTCCAGCGTGTCAACCAAAAAGAGAAATCGAAAACGGCCGGAAATGCTCTCGAGCCTGTCACCGATCTCGTCGACGCCGAGTCCCTTCCGCGCCATCCGGTTGGCAAACCGAACCAGCATGCCCAGGCCGACCGAGTTGACACGGGTATCAACAACCCGGACTCTCGGCGCCCGCATCGACCCCGCCTCCTCGCGGAGCATGGCGAACTCGGCCTGACCCTCTTCGGCAGCCTCCTTCGCATTGGCATAGGTCAACGATTGAGCCGAGGAAATGTGCAGAGAGATGATGTCTCCCGTACCGGCCAGCCGCCGGTATACATCAAGAAACTCACCCTTGCCTGGTGGGCTGGTGCTGGGAAAATCCTCGGATTCCCGAAGCATCGAATAGAAGTCGTCAGGCATCAGATCGACACCATCTTTGAAGACCTTGGTCCCGAAGAGCACCGACAGGGGAACCACCGTCACGCCATCGCGCCGCACGATCGTCGGATGGAGGTCACAGGTGGAATCCGTGACGACATGGATCCGGTGCTCCGGTTCGTGGAAGACGATGATACCCCGCTCCTGGAGGGCCTCGACCGCCTCCAAAACCTCAAGATCGGTCGCCGGAACGAGGTCAAGCAGTTCAGCGAAGTTTTTGGCCCCACGGACCGCCGTCAGTATTCCGCGTTGTGCGTCGGTAAACTGGGTGTTGAAAAACTCCCCTGCCATCCGAATTTCGATTCGAGAATTCAACGGTGGCAGGCGTTTGAAGATCTCATCCAATTGAAATTTCTCTTCAACGGCATCGCTGACCAGGGTCGCCAAATCAGCGTCAATCACCCTCTGTTCCGGAGAACTCTCCAGGGTCAATTGGAAGGCGCCGCCCCGGAGGCCGGCAATTCGATTGAAGGCCTTTCGTCCTTGGACCGCCGACCCCCAATGTGCATTGACAATTTCGCCATCCTCGAACCACAGACCGGTTTCCGGCCCAAGCGTCAATTGAACGTGCCCGGTAATCTGAAACTGGAGGAGGATACGCAATAAATCACCAATGGCAATCCTGGTCAGATCGCCATACAGGCGGTCGATTGAATCGCTGAGTTCACCCCCAAGATGGCGGGTCAGCAACAGGAGCCGAACCTGGTACAAAAAGACCGAGGAATCCAGTCCCGAGGTCCGCAAAGAGTAGAAATCCCCTTCTTCCAGATCGTCGGGAATCTCAACCGTCTCCTCACTGAGAATCAACATTGGAGGGACGTCGATGCCGGTCCCCTTGACCTTCCTGCAAAATTCCAAAGGATCCATGCCATCGAGCCCGGTATGAGAAATCACCAACGTCGGATTGAGACCGGCAGTGAACCGGAGAGCCTCCTCGCCGTTGACAGCGTTGATGACCTCGTACCCACCCTTATACAAAGCAAGCCCAAACTCGCGACGCCGCTCTTCGGAACTGTCTGCCACAAGTATCACGTTTTCGTACGCCACAGATCCTCCTCCCCAAGAAGGGGCGCCGAGTATACCTAACCCTGTAAAACCGGAACCACAACTCTCCTTGCAGGCAACTGTCGGCCATCAGCTATCTGCTTTCAGCAGGAAGGCGGCCTCGGCGAATTTCCGCCGGGCACTGTAGACTCAGGAAATGGAAACTCGTCCTCTCCGTCTCGGTCACCATGTGGCATATGGTGCACTCAAGCTCGTGCTGCTGTCTGGAGCAATCCTCCCTCTCTCCGTCCTCCGTTGGTTTGGACGAACCCTGACCAGGTTTGCGGCGGTGTTCGTGGCGAGAGAAAGGCGGCGTGAAGACGAGCACCTGAAGATCGCTTTCCCGGAAATGGAAATCGACGGTCGTCGAAACCTGCGAAAACGGTCAGAGATCCACTTCGGCAACGTTTTGGGAGAAATCGCTTGGCTCATGCATGCCGACGTCCAGCAGGTCGAGGCCCTCTGCGACATCACCGGTGTAGAGCACATGAAAAAGGCACTGGAAGGCGGAAAGGGAGCGGTGATGATCACCGGGCACGCCGGGAATTGGGAGTTGCTGAACATCAGGCTGTACCTCGCCGGCATTCCCATCACCGTTCCAGTGCGCAATGTGTACGACCCTCGGATCGACGCGATCGCCACCAAGCTCAGAACGCGATTCGGCGGCCAGATCATCCATCGAGGCAAAGACGCGGGCCGCCAGCTCTTCGCAGGCCTCAAGGCCAATCAGGTCAATGGATTGCTGATCGACCAGGACATTCGCGACCTCCCCGGAGTCTTCGTTCCCTTTTTTGGGAGAGACGCATGGACGCCCTCCGGCGCGGCCAGTCTGGCCCTCATGGCCGGTTGTCCCATGATTCCCACCTTCATACACCGCCGGTCTGACGGGCGACACCTGGTTGAGGTACACCCACCTCTCCCGGCACCCACAGAAGGTTCGATGGAAGATAAAATTCACCATTTGACCGCCGCGGCAACCGCCGCGATCGAAAAGCACATCCGGGCTTACCCCGAACAATGGGTCTGGATGCATCGGCGCTGGAAAACCCAGCCCGACGATGGGCGCCCTTGATGACCTCGCCAAGTTGACCGAGAGGCCCTCAGAATAGGAACGAATACCCGATCTTGGCGAAGAGCGTACGATTTTCGGTCTTCAGATCATAGTCTTCGTTGCCGAAGGCGCCGTCGCTGTAACCTAAGAAGAGGACCGTGCGGGGGTTGACCTTGTAGGAAAAGAGAAATTGTGTCGACAGGGCATCACTCTCTCGATCGATGACATCGTCGAAAAGAAGCGGATCACGGTCGATCGCCGTGTGCTGAACGATCAGTCTGATAAATGTCCTGATGTTGAACTGCCACACGCCACGAAGCTCGGTGACTTCGGCGGAAAACAGCCGACCCTCATCGACGTCGAGCGTCTGGTACGAGTACTCGAGATCCAACAGGAGATGGCGACCGCCCCGGACAGTCACCTGAGGTGTGACATTCAATCGAGTGGCCGGCTGAACGTGCGTAAAGTCGATCCAATCGCCATAGAGAGCACTCAGCCCAAATTGCACGATGCCATTGGGCTGCATATTGCCCATGAACCAAAAGCTGTCGGTCGAGAAATGGCTGCCGGAATAGACCCTTGTCCCGTTGGAAATCCGCAGATGGGTCATGCTCTGGAGCGGGCCCTCATAGCCGACCCACGCATCGGTCTCCCGGTCAAAGAAAGACCCATCCTGGCGCTGCCCATAATCCGAGGCAACTCCCACCTCCAGGCGGTTGAACCAGTCGCCTGCTTCACCCCACCAGTAGCGCTCAACACCGAGGCCTCCCTTTTGGAAATCGACGTTGGGCTGAAAACCCAGATCCACCCGATAGCCCTCGGACATATCCCTGTACCAGACCCACGCGCCCCAGTCGCGTTCGCTGTGGCTGTAATTCAAGACCATGCCATGCCCTTGAACCCTGTCATCTTCAAGCTCGAACTCGTCTGACATCTCCTGGTTGTATGTTGTGCGACTCCAGGCAAGGTTGGCTACGAAGGTATCGTTTTCACCGAGGCGGTACTGCAAATCCCCGCTGAAGACCCGGTTCGAATATCCGTCCTCACCTTCCCGGTCCGTCATCATGATTCCGACGGTGGAGTTTTCGCCGAAATCCAGTCGATAGCGACCGACCGACGAAAGGGTGTTCTGATCGAATGAACCAGCGAGCGAAGCTTCCGCCCCCGGAATCAGAACATTGGTCACTTCATCCTCGGCCGAAAAGACCCCGTAGGTGTGGCGCCCCGACTTGCCTGTCACCTTGAGGGCAACTGCGGGATCTGCAATCGTGCGGGTGTGCAACAGGTTGAGCCGGGTGTTGAAATAGTCCGCACCAACTTGGAAAAACGGACGCGTCTCACGAAAAAACAGGGCAAAGGTCTCATTGATGTCCAGCTGTACGGCGTCGGCCTCGATCTGAGAGAAATCGGGATTGACGGCCGCTGCAAGCGTCGTGTTTGGGGTCACACCCCAGGCCGCAGTCACTCCGGCATCGACCGAGCTGTCGACTTCCTGAATGTCACCTCCGGGAAAGTCCGGACGTTGCTCCACGTACGATCCGGTCAGGGTCGGCACTATCTCCAGATTTCGACCGGGCTCGGCGCCCTCAAATCCAATGATCTTGGTCGTTTGACTGAGATAGGAGTTGTTCCCCCGATCCCGGGCAAAGAGTCCGAGGTGATGCCGGTTGTGCCGCGGATAGGACCGCATCAGGTCCAGACCCCAAATTTGTGGGCCCGACGCCTTCTGAAACCGGATCTGGTTGAAGGGAATGGCCATCTCGACTTCGTATCCCGTCGCCGTCAGGCGTCCCTTGGAGAACCAGATCGCGTTCCATGAAATGTCATATCGATGATTGACATCGTCGTTGAGGGCATCCATCTGAACACCGAGGGGATTGACGACAAACTCATAGGCACGCCGCTGGTCGTTGAAGGTATCAAGGACGATCCCAATCCAGTCGTCGTTCCACAATTGGTCTCGGTCGGAATACCGGGCACGAACGGCGGAAGGGTCCGGATCGAAACACCGAAAGGCCACCAAAACCCTCTTCTCATCCCAGGTCAGGCGAACCTCGGTGGTGACGGGCGCCGGAGTATTTTCACTGGGACGAACCTCGTAGGCGACCAGAAATTCTGCAGCATCACGCCATGCCGCCTCGTCGATCACACCGTCGATGATGATCTCACCCGTAGCTCGGGGAATCGGAATTGGCCCAGACAATTCATCCTGGGCGCCGGCCACCGAAAGGGCCGCTCCAATACACAACAGAATTGAAACTGACCGAACGAAAATCGAAACTGTCGAAATACCCGCAGTCCTCCCCCTGCCAGTGTACGAAATTCACCCAGCAACAGTTGCGGCCTAAAAACTCCAGCCGACCCTTATTGCGATCAACGCCGTCACCATGATCAGGAGATTCAAGGGCACTCCGACCTTCAAAAAGTCCGTGAAACGGTAGTTCCCCGGACCGGAGACCATCAAATTGGTCTGGTAGCCGATCGGCGTGGCAAAGCTCGCGGAGGCCGCGATGGCGACTGCGACAACGAAGGGGATGGGATCATACCCGGCCTCGGTTGCCGCCTGGAACGCGATGGGGAACATCAAGGCGGCGGCCCCATTGTTGGTGATCAACTCGGTCATCACGGAGGTCGCCAGGTAGATCGCCGCCAGCAGGCCCATCACCCCGAAGGCCGCAACCGCGTCCACCAGATTGCCGGCCAGAAAGGCGGCCGCTCCAGTCTTGGTGAGAGCCTGGCTGATGCCGAGGGCCGCGGCGATGACCACCAGGACGTTGAGCTCCAAAGACCGCCGAGCCTCGACAACCGTGACCGCCCTGGTGATCAACAGCATCAAAACAGCCAGAACGGCCGCTTTGAAGATGTCCATCACACCGGTTGCCGCCAGCAGGACCATCAGGACCAGGGGCGCCAGCGTCAAAAGACTCTTCCGGGTGTCGATCTCGGGCATATCGGCTGCCTTGCTGATCAAGTAGAAATCTCGCGCCCCACCCCATCGCACTCTGAAATCAGACCCGGCCAACAGCAGCAATGTGTCGCCGGGCCTCAATCGGATGCCACCAATCCCCTTGCGCACATGTTCTCCGTGATGACGAACTGCAAGCACGGTGGCGTCGTACCGGCCTCGGAAGTTCCCTTCCTTGATCGTCTTTCCCAACATCGGCGACGACCGCGAAACTACCGCCTCCAGCAGTCGTCCCGGACCTTCAGCCGGCGCGATGTCATCCCAATTCATCTCCTCACCAGGCACCAAACCCGAGATCTTCTTGAGCTGAGGCACGCCCTCCGGCACACCGACGAAGTGAAGACGATCCCGGCCCTGGAGCATCTCGTCCGGCTTGACCGCAGCGATGACATGGTCGCCCCGATAGATTTCACTCAAGAAGAGGGACTTCAGGTGCCGGAGACCAGCCTGCTCGACCGTCTTGCCGACCAGAGGCCCGTCCTTGACCACCCGCATCTCAAGAACGTACTCCTGACCGTCAACGACGCCCTCTGCACCCCTGCGGTCCGGAAGCAGAAAATATCCAACCGTCAGCAGGTAAATCATGCCGACGATCACTGCCGGAATGCCGACCCTTGCAAGGTCGAAGAGACCCAACGAGGCACCGCTCTCGGCATGGAGCATGCCGTTGACCACCAGATTGGTCGAGGTCCCGATCAGGGTGCAGGTTCCCCCGAGGATAGCGGCGTAGGACAGAGGGATCAGGTATTTACTGGGGGCAACGCCTCTGCGCTCCGCCCACTCTCGAACCGCCGGCGTAAACATCGCCACAATCGGTGTGTTGTTGAGGAAGGCCGACATGGCGCTGACCGGAACCATCAAGCGAAACAGTTCCCATCGCCCCGGTTTGCCTCGTCCCATGACTCGATCAGCAAAGAACTCCAGAGCCCCGGAAGCCTGCACACCGTAGGCAACCACGAAGAGCAGAGCGACAGTCAGCATGCCCCGATTCGCGAATCCACTGAGGGCCTCGGCCGGCGTCACGACGCCCGTCAACAACAAAATCCCCAACGCGCCGAAGATCACAGCATCGGGTTCGAGCAACTCCATGACCAGGGCAATGAGCATCACCCCAATGACCCCGAGAGTCAGAACAGCGTCGAATCCCACTCAGACTTCTCCGCCCGGCGATCCTGAATCCGAACCCTCCGCCCCTTTGGCGCCCTCGTCCTCCAGGCTCAGCCGCGCCTCCAAGGCTCGGCCACTGTCCAGCAGGATCGCAGCCCACCTGAGATCATCGGAACTCTCGAGGAAGATCTTGATCATCATGGTCAACGGCACCGACAGGAGCATTCCGACCGTTCCCCACATCCAACCCCAGAAGATCAGGGAGAGAAAGACGACCAGCGTCGAAAGTCCCAAAGAGCGTCCCAACAGGGCCGGCTCAATAAGATTGCCCATGCTGATATTGATGACCAGATAGCCGACGGCGACGGCGAGGCCGGGGCCAACTCCCAGCTGAACGAACGCCAGCAGAACCGCCGGTACGGCTGCCACGATCGAACCGATGTTGGGAATGTAGTTGAGCATGAAGGCCACCAGGCCCCACACGACGGCAAAATCAAGACCCATAATGCCGACCCACATACCGACCAGCAGCCCCGTGACCAAACTTGTCACCGTCTTGATCGCCAGGTAGCGCTGCACCTGTCCTGTGACCACAGCAAACCGGTCGAGATCGCCCTTTCCCCCCCCGAAAGCCAGGCGAATCTTGGTCGGGAACGTCGTCGCCTCCAGCAGCATGAAAACCAGGGTCAGAATGACCAGGAACGTGTTCTGGAGAGCCGCGAGGACCCCCTTGAGACTGGTACCGAGAAAACCCATCAGTTGACCCGGCTTGATCATCTCAAATGGCTTAAAATTCTGACTTCCCGGTGACTCGATCGGCAGAATTTCGAACGGAAGTTGCTCTGCCCAGACCTGGACTGAAGCCCACAGCTGATCAACCCGTTCTTCGTACTTCGGAACAGCCGCCGTAAACTGGTTGATCGAGCCTCCAACGATCGCGCCGACACCTGAAAGCACCCCACCCAGCACCAGAACCACGATCAGAACCGCGAGCACGGTAGGAACCCTATACCTGGTCAGCAAAGCGACCGCCGGCAAACACAATATCGCCAAGAATGCCGCCAGGACGAATGGAACCAACAGCGGTCCTGCGAACCGAATACCACCGATGACGATAATTGTTGCAGCCGCCATCACAAGGAAGTGCGCTCCGCCCCGGTTTGGTTCGTTCGTGACCATCATGGAGACATGGTAGCAAGGAATCAGGGAGGGGGAGCAATGGGGGCGAATGAAGTAGCGCTGGGATTGATGATATCGCCGCGTTCTATCGGTAAGGACCAAAAACGAAAAATACAATCACAGCTCGTTGATCCCATTCGCGGGAAGTTTGGACGCCAGATACCGTGATACGAGGCGGATGAAACGCGGGAGGATCGTCGGTCGAACCATTACCAAAACCGCGCGATCTCCCCCTCTCCCCTGCTCCCCCTCGAACTTCCTACCCTTCCAGCTTCCCAGCCTCCGAGAGATCGGGCGTTTCCTTACGGCTGACCATCCCCTCCAAACGCTCCAGCGCCGGTCCTTTCTCGACCAGCAGGACAAGGGTCGTACCGGGATCCGGGGAATCGAGGGAAATACGAAAACTGGGATCACCGTCGTGCCAGGCCACCATCGGGAGGATCTGCTGGTCGAACTCTCGAGTGAGCTCCCTCATGGTGTGGGCCGTGCCATCCTCAGCCAGATCGACTTCGACGGTAACGGCCGTGTCACTTTCCAACCTGCGGATCCAGCGGGCGACGTCGACACCCTGGCCGCCGAAGAGGTCCATCCATGCCCGTGATCGGCGCCCGATGTCTTCGGGGGGTACCTGGAGGGCGACCACCGGATACTCAACACCAAACTCCGAGTGCACCATATCGGCGACCAGGAGATTGAGTTCATCGTTGGTGGTGGCGGCGATCACCAGGGAATCTCGTTCGACGCCGGCCTCTTCGTAGGTCGTCGAGTCTCGAGCGTCCCCACAAACGGTCGCTACGCCCATGGCTCTCCAGGGTTCGAGACGCCACGAAACCCCATCAATTCCGACGACTGTACGACCGCTCTTCTTCAGAACGTGAGCCAGCAACTCAGTCAGTGGATTGGCACCGACGAACACGGCCCGCAGTCGGGCGGGGTCTGAGGCGTAACCCAGGGCCCGCGGCAGGGTAATGGCCATGAGGGTAGACCAGGTAACGGTCATCAAGATCCCCAAATAGACCAGACCCTCCAGCGCCTGGGCGCCCTCAACACCCTGGGCCACCATGTGCTGGGCCGCCAGCGAGGCGACCGCCGCTGCGACAATGCCCCGAGGGGCCGTCAGGCCTATGACCAGACGCTCCTTCCACGCCATCTGGGACGGCCACACCGAAGCGACAACCGAGAGCGGGCGAACGATGATGATCAGCACGGCAATGACCGCCGGACCCTTCCAACCCAGCTCCAGCATGGCGTCCAGATCCAAGGCGCCGGCCAGCAGTATGAAGAGCATCGAGATCACCAGAGTCGTCAGCTGACCCTTGAACGCTTTGACCGACACAAGGTCCGGCAACTCCGCCGCCGACATCGTGAAACCCATGACCATCGCCGCCAGAATGCCCGCCTGCGGCGCCTGGTGCTCGGCAAGTTCGTAACAGACCATCAGAATCGCCAGAATTGTCAGATTCCGCAGCTCACCGCTGACCAGCCGCGTGCGAACAACCAACTTGGCCAGCGCACCGGCGGCAAAACCGAGAATGATCCCGGTCAGCGTGATGACCGTCAATTCGGTCAGCAATTCTCTCAGCGGAATGCCGGCGCGCTCGGTCCAATGCAGCACGAAATAGGCCAGAACCGCCCCGACGGGATCGATCAGCAGCCCCTCGGACAGCAGCACCGTCTTGACCTCGCGGGGCGCAATCAAGTGGCGCAGCAGGGGAACGATCACCGTCGGCCCCGTCACGGTCATGATCGCACCGAACAGAGAAGCCATCGGCCAGGGCATTCCGAGGACCAGGTGAGCTGCAACGGCCGCGCCCACTCCGGTGACCACCACCCCAATGGTCAGCAAATTCCGAACCGGTCCACCGACTTCGAGCAGCCGGCGTGGATCCAGGGTCAGGCCGCCTTCGAACAGGATGATGGCGACGCCCAAATGCACCAGCGCGGTCAGAAGCTCCGGCCCCAGGGCCTCAGGAGCGAATAGCGCCAATCCGGCCGGTCCGAACAGGATTCCAAAAACCAGTAGCGGCAAAATTGCCGGCACCTGGGATCTCTCGGCCAGAGTCTGGGCCGCAATGCCCAAAGCGACCGCAGCGACCAATGTCGTTAAAATCATCGCGTCAGTGTAGCTGACCCACAGACAACCTCTGCAGAAGAAAAAACAGATG
Organism: Holophagae bacterium; assembly: GCA_030618605.1. GTDB lineage: Bacteria > Acidobacteriota > Thermoanaerobaculia > Thermoanaerobaculales > Sulfomarinibacteraceae > DAOWGJ01. The sequence goes on from JAUXDC010000045.1 coordinate 13,016, forward strand.
AACCACAAAGACCCAAAGGACACTATGTGGTTTTATTAAAATAACTTCCTTTGTGATCTTAGCGCCTTCGTGGTTCGATTGTGTTCTTGTTTCCCACGGATCATTAGAGAACGGATAGCTGAGAGCTTCTGTTCACCAGGCTGTGGTATCGCCACTTTCAAACCCGTCGGCAAAGATTGCGCCCCCGACAGCAATGAAAATGCCCGAGCCCCACTCGACCTGGTTGTCGTTCTCCGGGGTCAATCCGGCAGAAAAGGCGATGTCACCGCCCGCATTGATCGACAGCGCGCCGCCAAAAACCACACTGCCGTCGTGCTGATCGATGCGCCCGGTTCCGAGGTCGGTCTCCACCAGATCATGTTCACCAATGACACGCACCAGATCAGCCCCATCACCAGCGAAGATCGCTTGGAGCCCTACCGCGTCCTTCCCCCGGAAGGCGACCAGACCCGCATCGTTGGCAACCGCATGGAAGAACTCGATCTCGGAAACCTCGGCATCTTCCTCGGAGGCAATCTCAAGGGTCGTAATCCCATCCGAGAAAAAGACGGCACGTGCTCCGCTGGGCTTCTCCGCCACAAACGCCACCCGGCCATTGTTGGTCAACCAGACACCGTTGTCGAAAGCGATGAAGGCGGAAGATCCGTTGGAATCCTGGTCTTCAACAACGACGAATGTTGTCCCTGATGAATCAATCGTCACGATCTGATCCGGTTGGGAGTCGGCTATTTGCCCAGCACCACCGAGCCTGACCTTCCCGGCAATCAAACCGCTGTCGTTGAAGGCCGGAGTGAACAGGTAACTGTAAGGACTGGTGACATCGATATCGACCATCGCTACGTGCACAGTCCCCGCACTACCGTTGAACGAAACCCATGCGTAATCGCCATCAAAACTCGCTTTGTAACCCACATCACCACCGGTATTCAGCGAAGGGGATCCCCACCCTGTCGCGCCCAGCGGTTTGTTGGTCAAAAAGCTGCCTGTCCCGAGATCGGAGTCAAAGACGTACAGCCCCTCCGGCGAAACGAAAAAGCCTCGCAACTCGGCAACAACGTTCCCCGAGTTGTTGAGGCTGCAATCGGAAATGAAGCCGTCGTTGGGATCGGTGAAGACTACCGACCCGCTGCCTCCCCCGCCCAACCAGATACCCTGTACCGTGGTATCTCCCCCGACAACGCCGAGGCAAATTGACACCTGGCCGGAATCATTGAGCGACGGCGTCTTGCTGTTGAATGACGAATTAGCCGGCAGGTTGAAGCCGTCAACGATGTTGGACCGGACCTGGAGCTGGAACTCATTATATGCCGGGACCTCGGCACCAGCCGGCATAACCAGGGTCAAAAGGAGTGTAATCAGGGCAGCAAGAATTTTCATCAGTGACCTCCACAATCCTGCACATCTTAACCCCATGCAATTTGAGGGCATTGGCCCACAGCAACGTCATGGTTTACCAGGCCCTTGAGGCCGATGCCCTTAAATTGCTATATCACCCCATTGGCCTGATCACAGCCGCCCAACGGCACCCGGGTCAGGGTAAAGCGCAGGCCCTCGTCCTTGAGTTGGGCCAAGACGGGCTTGTAGATCGCATCGTGGGTCGGCAAGAGGCACCCTGAAAGTTGCAGGTCGCCGCGCAGCATCATCTCCGCCGCCAGGGCCGTCGGCAGGCCAACAGTCTTGGCCATTGCAGACATGCCCAGAGCATCACCAGTGTCGACCATCGTATAGGTCAATCGTTCGCACGCCGTCGGGCGGGCGGGGTACTGGACGTCCATCTGATGCACCAGAATTACCATGTCGTGGTCGCCCGCTTTGGGTGCCAATCGCTGTTCCAGCAGATGGGCCAGCATGTCGGCAACCGTGTTCCCCGTACACCCGCTTGGCTCCTGGTCAAACAGCCCCAGGAAACGAAGGTTCTTGATTACTTCGCCGGTCGGATTGAGTTCAAGGAAGAGAGTCGCTGCCTCGACCACCCGGTCCGCCGGCACCGGCAGGGGCAGGAACATTCCGATCACTTCGCGAGGCGACAGCTCGGCCAGGTCAGGGATGGTCAGACCGGTGTTGGTCAGGCCCAACTTGACGATTCTTGACCAGGTATCACAGAAACCGGGCCACCGCAGGGTCCCCCGGATCATCGTACGCACATGCTTAAGATCAAAATGATCGCGATAACTCAAGGAATCCCGGTTGGGATAGGCTTCGAGCGTTCCGACGCCCTCGACCTCAACCGGCCAGGTATGAAGAAAGAGTCTTCGATGAGGCACGATCCGGATCTGGTCGTCGACCAGGTACTGGGCGCCGGCCTGCCCGGCGGTCGCAACATTCCAGGGATTCCAGGTGATCAGATATTTGAGGGGATTGGAGATGGAATCCTGCGCCGGTACTCCGGACCCAAAGGACCGAAATGACAATATCTTCCCGCCGTCGGCCCGGACATCCTTGACCGCATCCATCGCCATCATGTGGTCGATGCCGGGATCGAGTCCCATCTCCCCCAGCAGCATGACATTCTGGTCGCGGGCCCAGCCCTCGAGCTCCCGGGTCTCTTCCGAGAGGTAAGAGACCGAAACCATGTGGGCGCCTTCTTCGACGCAGTGTCGGGCGACGGCGGCCTGGAAGCGGGGGGCCAACAAATTACAGACGACATCTGCGCCCTTGATCGCGGCCGCCAGTTCCGGTTCTTCGGTCGCGTCAAGCCTCATCGCCCGCGCCTGGGGCGCGCCTCCGATCCTGTCCAGGGCCGCATTGATGTCCATGTCGGCAACGACGGTCTCCCAGCCTTGTTCCGGACCGAGATCGACCAGGCGGCGAATCAAGTAGGGTGCTGACCGTCCAGCTCCGAGAATGACAACTTTTTTCATGCTTTCTCCTCTTCCTCGGCAATCAGTGACCGAGCGTCGCGACCATCACGGCCTTGATCGTATGCATGCGATTCTCGGCCTGGTCGAAGACCCGGCTCCACCGACCCTCGAAGACCTCGTCTGAGACTTCCCGGATCTCCGGATACTCCCGGGCGACATCAGTTTCCAAATTATGAAACGCCGGCAGGCAGTGGAGGAAGATCGCATCCCGCCGCCCGGTCTTCTCCATCATGTCCACCGTCACCCGATAGGGGCCCAGGGTGACGATACGGTCGGCAATTTGCGCCTCCTCGCCCATCGAGGCCCAGACATCGGTGTAGACGACATGAGCGCCTTTGACGCCTTCTTCGACATCGGCCGTCACGGTGACCTTGCCGCCGGTTTCCGAAGCGATCGCCTCGACCATTCGCACCAGTTTGGCCTCGGGATGGAGGCTCTCAGGAGCAACGATGCGAATGTCCATGCCCATCTTCGCGCACCCGACCATCAGGGAGTTGGCCATATTGTTGCGCCCGTCCCCGACGTAGGCAAACGACAGACCCTCAAGGCGCCCGAAGGCTTCCTGGACCGTCAGAAGATCGGCCAGGATCTGAGTTGGGTGCCATTGTTCGGTCAATCCGTTCCAGACCGGCACGCCGGCGTATTCGGCCAGGGTCTCCACCGTCTCATGCGAAAATCCACGGAACTCGATGCCGTCAAAGTACCGGCCCAATACACGGGCGGTGTCAGCCACCGTTTCCTTTTTGCCAAGTTGAATGTCGCCCTTGCCCAGATACTCAGGGTGGGCGCCCTCGTCGACGCAGGCGACGACAAAGGCACATCGGGTCCGGGTCGAGGGCTTTTCGAAGATCAGGGCGATGTTCTTGCCTTCAAGCGCCTTGCCGCAAACACCGGCCCTCTTGTTGGCCTTGAGAGCTGCCGAAAGTGTTAAGAGATCTGAGATTTCTTCAGATGAGAAATCCACCAACTTCAAGAAATGACGCCCTTTGAGATTCGCAGCCATCAACGCCTCCCGATCAGTCGCTTGAACCGGTCGCGGCTTTCAAACCGCACTCCGACTGTCGCCGCGCATGGTACCGCCCACAAAGGCCTTTGCCAAGACCCAGATTCCGACTCGAGGCAAATCGGACTTCCCTTTGAAATACCTCAGAAAACCAGAGACTTCAGGTCGCCGGCGATCGTCTCGGAAATCGTCGTCGGCTGCAGTTCCAGGTAGAACGACAGGCGATCCGCGATCTCGCCGAGACTGATCAGGAGCAACGGAATCCACATAGTCTCGCCAATGACCATCAGCGCCAATCCGACGGCCGGCGGGAGAACCCGGATCACGGTTTTCGCCCACCACTTTGGGGAAATCGACCGGTTGGCATTCTGCCTGAGGCCGAACAGCAGCAAACGGATACTGGCGATCACCAGGACCACCAGCAACTGCCCCAGTAATACAGCCGTCAGCAGGGCCGCCATTCCAAGAACATCTGCCGAATGTACGGACATTGACCTGGGACGCCTGACGGGGTCGTATACCCGGTCTACGACGACCAGTGCCAGCCATCCGACCAGCGCTGCAGTCTCTGCAACGCTGGAGACGTTGGGCACAACGACCTGCAGGCCCAGCAGGCCGGCGAAGGCGCCGTATATGACAATTTCTCGACTCAACCAGCTCGAATTGAAGCCCGTAACGGCCCGCCAGGCCCTCTCGGGCCGACCCAGGTGGAGCGTGGAGATGCCCGCGGCCGCCACAGCCGCCAGGGCCAGAGACAGACGCGGGACACCGGCGCCGAAGACGACCGCCGTTTGAAGCGCAACCAGAGCTGTGGCAACAAGGGTGAAAACCACCAGGGGCCACTCGTGACGGAGGTCGGCGCCCATAGTTTGAGGGCGCCGGGCTGCATCGAAGGCCGCCAGGACCTCGGTATCCACGGTCCATGTAGTCTCCGGCGGTTCGGTCCCCGCTCGCAGTGGCTTGAACCGCATGGAGGGTTTGGCTGTGGTCTCGGGAAAACCGGGCGCCGAGGCCGTTAGCTCGGCCAAACCCAAATCCCCCAACCCCAATGCGTCCGTCGGGCAGGCCTCAACGCAGGCCGGACTTTCCCCTTGTGCCGTTCGATCGGGGCACAAGGTGCATTTGCCCATCAGCCCGTCCCTGTCGTCGAGGGTTGGCGCCTCGAACGGGCAGACCCAGGCGCAGTAGCCGCAGCCCATGCAGCGATCGGGGTTGAGCGTCACCAGTCCTGCTGCTTCGTCCCGAGTAATGGCCCCGGCCGGGCAGGCGGCCACGCACGGCGCATTCTCACAATGGTTGCATGCAATCGACAGGTGGTGATGCGGCGCTCTGGGGTCGCGTTCGGTGTTGAAGGTCTCGATTCGCCGCCAGCTTCGGCCGAAACCCAGATTGTTTTCGGTCGAGCATGCCAATTCACACGCCCTGCAGCCCGTGCAGCGATTGAGATCCAGGGTGAATCCCATCAGAGACACCGCTCGACCTCGACCAACGTGTCGTGGAAGGCAGCGCCATGAGCCATGTCGGTCTCGCGCCCCTCTGAGAGAACATTGACCCCTGCACCCTCGGCA
>JAUXDC010000123.1 GCA_030618605.1 Holophagae bacterium
ACGTGCCTGGTACGACTTTCTTCATCCGGCAGAACTCCCAATCGAGCCGTCGCTGCGAAGAAAGCCGATACCTGGCAACCCACGGCGAGCGCGTCAGCGATTGAGTCTCCCACATACGCCGTAGGCCGCCGAGGTCATTTTCCTCAAGGGGCTGCACCCTCCCGATTTTCATCACGAAGCCCCTTGAAAAAATGCACCGAGCGGGGGCGCGAAGCGGCCCCGAAGGCCGGGGATGGACTCCAGGGGCAGGATCAGGGACCGCAACAGCAATCAGCGTCCGGGGTGGCAGTCTTATGGCCCTGGGCTGAGAGTGAGGTCGTCGACCCGTGAGAAGTGCTTCATATTCCTCGTGAGCAGGATGCCGCCATGTTCGAGGCAGATACCTGCAATCAGGGAGTCCGCCATGCCGATCGCCTGGCCCTTTGACTCGAGCGCGCGACGCACCTCGGCTGCGCGCCTCGCCGCGGCTGGATCCAGGGAATAGACATCGAGCACGTCGAACAGTGCCTCCACCGCCGTCGCCTCTCGGCGAGTGCGAATTCCGCTCAGGAGTTCGAACTTTGTGATGACCGTCGTGACGAACGAACTCGTAGTGAGTTCCAGGGCAATCCGGTCAGCCATCGGCCTCCTGTCACGGAGAAAATCGATCAGGACGTCTGTGTCGGCAATGATCATCGCCACTCTTCTCGGATCTGCTGGATCCGTGCTTCGAACTCGTCCGCCTCATCATCGTTGAGAGCCCCCCTCTGTGCCAGGGCTGCCTTCACCTGGCCGTCTTTTCGTTGGCGCTCTTTCAGAAAGAGCTCGATCGCCTCCTGGACCAGGCGTGAGTAGCCCTTCTCTCCACGGGCGCCCGCGATTTCGAGCAGGCGGGCACGTTGGCTGTCAGCTATTTCGATGGTTGTTCTCATGAGCTCAATATAGACCTGCATGCACATGCATGTCAACTCGACTCCGAAAGGGATCCACCGACGAAAAAACCCAACCCCAGGAAGAGTCGCAAGCCCTCGTCGATTGTCCGCAACTCGGAAGGAGAGACCTGACCAAAGACCCGGAGAACCCGACGCTTGTCCACTGAGCGGATCTGATCGACCAGCGCCCATGATGGTTTGATCAGGCCCGAGACCCCGGGACGCAGCGGCGGGTAGAGCGCCCCTTCACCCAAGGTGCCGGTCACCGGAACCACGGCCATCATCGGGAACCGCTGATCCTCGGTGACTTCGGGAGCAGTGACAACCACGCACGGACGGGCGCCGCGCTGTTCGTGCCCAACGGTCGGATCGAGCGACACAAGGACCACGGTGCCACGGGCCGGCTTCATTCCGCCAAATCCTTCCACCCCGTGTCGGGTTCCCATCGCACGGCACGACCGGCCGCGGGGTCAATCAGGGACTCATCGTCACTGCTCAATTCATGACCCCAGTCCTCGACACCCATCTCAGCGACCCGCCCACCTTCGGGATGAGGATTGCTGATCGACCGTTGCAGTTCCTGGTATCGACGCCACTGCAACTCCCGCCGCGCAGCCTCGGTGACAAACCGGCTTCGATTCACCTCTCTCCGATCGATCTCATCGACAATTTCGTCCGGCAAAGTCACGGTCACCCTTCGCATGCTGGCCTCCTGGTATGATCATACTTTAAATCATACTCATATACAAAGGCCAACAAAGAAAACGGACAACCCGAGGCCACCATTTTGGAGTGATTTGTCCTTCGTATCCTATCTACATCAACTCGCCGCTGATCGTTCGTTCCAGAGTGCCATCAGCGCCATGACGATGAAGGTGAGACCCAAAACGGCTGTCGGGCCTGAGATCAGCAACGGAAGATCGGACAGAGCAGCGGTCGGAATGAGGGTTCTCAGGCCGGAGAGGAGTCCTCGCAAGCCAGGACCGAAGAAGATCGCGACGGCGGCGACACCAACGATGCTCAGGCGTTGAACCCAGGTAATGACCCGGGTTGCCTGAAATGACCTTTCCTGGCGCGCTTTCAGCCGGGACCGAATCCAGATAATCCTGGGATCGGGTAACGGCGGGTCGTCGAGAGTCATCGTATCGGCATCCTCGGTGAAAGCGGCCGCTACCAGTGCAGTCTCTGCACAACCGAGGCAAGAAGCCGCATGATCCCGCAGAGCTTCAGTCCAACCGCCATCTCGGGCGGCCGTGAGAATCTCGACTTCAAATGGACACACGCTCATGACTCGCTCCTTTCAATAGGCTGTAGACCAAGACCCTTGAGCCGCTCCGCCATTCGATGCCTGGCCCTGGACAGCATGGATTTCAGGCTGGCGGTTTTCAATCCGAGGGCCTTGGCGATCTCCTGGTGGCTGGATCCTTCGACGTAGGCCAGCCACAACATCTGGCGATCCCGAGGGGCGAGGCCATTCATCGCCAAGGCCACATCCGACCGAGCCTCGAGATTGCTCTGGACACCTTGATCTCCGGGTAGATTCGGCGGCATTTCATATTCCGGCCGCCGTCGCCTGAAATGATCTCGTATGAGATTGGTTGCAATCCTGAAGAGGTAGGCTTTTCGATGACCATCGTCGTCGGTCTTCAGAGAAGAACGCAGGAGGCGAAGGTACGCTTCCTGCATCAGATCATCGGCCAAGGACGGGTCCCCAAGGCTCCTGAGGAGATAGGCCCGCAAGCGCCTGGCCGTTCGGGTGTAGAAAGCCTGAAATGCAGCTTCATCCATCACCTCCGATGCTAACGCTTTCTCGGTGATCGGAACACCTGATGCGACCGTTGCCATCGAAATCATCTCGTTCCAGTAATTAAATACCGAGGTCGTCTGAAATCGACTGCGAACCACCGTTGATCAAGCCCCAGCTCTTCGTCAGCCAGTAGGCCACGCCACCAGAGAGCAGGAACCCCGCCCCGACACAGGCCCCAAGAACTCCAACAATGGTAAAGCCCTGGGCCGCCTCCGGCATCACGCCGCGAACCAGAAGGAACCCGACCGCGGCTGCACCGAGGATGAGCCCCATCTGGACAGACGACAGAATCCGCATTCTCGGATGGGTCGGCCCTGTGGAGGCGGTCTCAAGCAACCGTCGCCCCGCCTCACTTTCAAGGTACTGCAAGGCTTCCGGCGCAGTCCCAAATTTCTCGATCACCTTGTTTTGCAATTCAAACATCATCGTGGACATCCGCCGTTGTCTCAGAAAATCCAAGAATGTCTTGAACATCCAGGCCATCCCACCAAAAGTCACCGGCAAGACCACCATCATCATCACAGCTTCCATTGCGTCCATTGCGTTCATCAGAACCTCCGTTTCACCCTAGACAACGCGGGAGAGTTCAGATGGTTAACAGGAGCACCAGAAGTGCGTACCGTATCGGCCATTGGGAGGGACATCCAGGTCCAGGGAGCCCGGGCCAATACGGCCCACACTCCTGCTGCTTGGTGCGCTTCGCGCGGGATGGGTTTATAAAATGAGAATTCATTGCCGGGCACGGCTGGACCGGATACTCTGGCGTCCCGAAAGGAGAAATACACATGGGTCTCAAAGAAGACTTCGAATCAGCCGTTTCACGCTCCAAACAACTCCGGGAGAAACCGGCCAACGATATGCTCCTCAAGATCTACAGCCTGTACAAGCAGGCGACCGAGGGCGACGTTTCGGGCGACGAGCCTGGGATGTTCGATTTTGTTGCCAAGGCAAAGTACCAAGCCTGGGAAGAATGCCGGGGATTGACCTCGGATGACGCCATGCAGCAGTATGTTGACCTGATCACCAAGCTGGAAGCCTGAGACTCTCGGTGGATTGAGAGTAAGGCCACAAAGAGAAACTTTTGGAGAAAACAACTTGGTTCACGATTCCTTGTGAAGGAAAAGGTTGACCTTGTTTGTTTCCTTTTTTGTGCATTTTCGTGCCTTTTTGTGGCTGCTCTTCTTGTGGCGTTTCAGGCCTCCAACAGGCTCTTGAAGCTCTCCAACCCCATCGGCTTGGCCAGGTAAAACCCTTGGGCCCGGGCACATCCCAGATCCTCCAGAGTCTGGAGTTGGGAGGCTTGCTCAACACCCTCGGCCACAACCTCGAGATCAAGTCCCTGACCCATTCTAATGATCGATTCTACCAATCGGCGTCCATTGGGATCGGTGGTCATACCCTCGATGAAGGAATGGTCGATCTTCAGGCAGTCAATCGGATACCTCCGCAAGTGACTCAAAGACGAAAAGCCCGTACCAAAATCGTCCAGTGCCACTCGGCCGCCAAGAGCATGGAGGCCGGCAAAGAGTTTTGCCGTGACCTCGGTGTCTCTCAGGATCGACCCCTCGGTGATTTCCAAACACAAATTGGAGGCGGGGATAGAATAGCGATCCAATACAGAAGCGATGCCCTGAATCAATTCAGGATCACCAAACCGCGTCGGGGAAAGATTGACGTGGAGAACGAGGTCTTCCCGCAACTCCCGGAGGTCCTGCATGGCCCGACACGAAGTCTCGAGAATCCACCGATCGATCTGGCCGAGCATTCCGCACCTCATGGCGGCGGGGATGAACGCACCGGCTGTCAGGAGCCCACGAGTCGGATGCTCCCACCTGGCCAAAGCTTCCATCGCAAGGATTTTCCGAGAGTTGATTGAGTAAATCGGCTGATAATGAACCATCAGCTGGTCCATCTCGAGCGCGTGGTGAAGGTCGGTCTCCAAGTCAAGGCAGTGCAACCCGGACCCCTTCATCGACCGGTCGAAGAGCCTGATCGAACCCTTGCCTTGTTCCTTGGCGTCATGAAGTGCCATGGCCGCATGGCTGAGAAGATCATCAGGTCGCTGCTCCGCCGGGACCTTGTCCTCAAAAGCGGCGCCGATACTGCCGCCAAGTGAAACCTCTCGTAGGCCAAGAATGAACGGCCGAGCCAAACCGTCCAGGATGCGCCGAGCTGCAGCGTGAATTTCCTCCCGGCTTTCAAGCTCCTCGATCACCACTCCAAACTCGTCACCACCAAGCCGAGCCACGGTGTCGCCCGCCCGCGTACTTTCCTTGAGTCGTACACCGACTTGTACCAATACCTCGTCACCCGCCGCGTGCCCGAGGTTATCGTTGATCCTCTTGAAATCGTCCAGGTCGACGAAGAGTACGGCTACATTTTTCCCCGGCTGACGACGACGAGAAAGGGCCAGGTCCAGGCGATTGAGGAAGAGGGACCTGTTGGCAAGGCCCGTAAGGCCGTCATGGAGAGCCTGAAAACTGTTCCTCGATGCCGCCAGTTGCTGCGATTCAAACAGTTGTGCGTTGGTGATGGCGATCGCCGCCTGTTCCCCAAAGAGGCTGAAAGCCCGAAGGTCGTGCTCCGTATAGATCCGCCCCGGTTTTGCATTGATGTTCAACACGCCGAGAAGCTGTCCCCGATTGACCAACGGAACCGACATTGCACTGCTGGGGAGAACCGAAACCTGCCGGCGCTCGCCTTCATGCTCCACCTGTCCATTAATCAATACCGGCTCCCGGCTTTCGGCCACTCGCCCCACAATACCCTCTCCAACCTTGATTCTGGCGCCCAATGCGGCCGATTCGCCGGCCACCTTGACCGTCCGCAGTTGATTCTCTCCGTAGAGCAACTGCAAGGAACAATCGTGGCCCTGCAGGAGGTCCCGGGCACACCGGAGGATCGTCCCCGCAACATCACCCAGATCGAGGTCGAGATTAAGAGCTTTCCCCGATTCCAGAAGTGAACTGATTTCGCCCAGACGGTTGGTCAGCGCAGCCGTCAGCGTCATTTCATTGATCAGGAACTGGGCCAGGCGCCGAAGCTGGACTTCCTTTTCAACGGCATAGCCGCAAAAAAGGACGACCAGCAGCAGAAAACCGGCATGAACTACGCCAGGGGACAACCACGACGGCAAGTGGACTTTCTCAACCACCGTCAAAAGGACGACACCGAGGGCCAATGCCACCAGCATCAGCAGTGTCATGATCCAAAGCTGCAACCTGCGGTGCTCTACTGCCGCCAGGGTTGGTGTGTCGAAACTCTCCAGCCCAGCGACACGAGCCGCCTCAACGACTCGAGTCCTGTCGTCCGGACTGACATTCTGTTCGGCACTCAACGGAGACCTCCCCGGCTACTGAATCCATCATATCCCATTCACAGGAACATCCGCCAACGAGAACAAGTCATTCAGAATGAGTCTCACAATCTATATAGGAGACCTGGTTGCCGTAGGATCCCCAGAGATTGAGATTTAAAGCCCGTCGTCCATGGCGGGCGTTTATGTTTAAAAATGGGTCGGCTACCGCGCGGTCCTGTCTCCGGGTTCAGGCACGATGACCTCTGGAATCGGATCAGCCTCGAGTAGGCGTTGCACTTCGGTAATGGCCCTTTCCAGTTGGGAATCGACACCCTTTGCCAGGCCGGCCGGATCTTCCATCACCTCGATGTCCGGCTCCAGGCCGTGACCCTCGAGCATCCACTCGCCCTCCGGCGTGTAGAGCGCCAGGGTCGGCAGGGTGACGATACCGCCGTCCATCAGACCGTAGGCGCCCGCAATTCCGACCAGGCCGCCCCAGGTCCGGGTCCCGATGATTGGGCCCAGGCCTTCCCTCCGGAAGAGGTAGGGGAAGGCATCGCCTCCCGATCCGGCCCAGGAGTTGATCAGCATCACCGTCGGCCCGGGGCTCGAGGCCCCCGACAGGCCGATATCGGTACCGCTTCGAAGGTGGATGTAACCGGTTCTCGAACGATCAAGCAGTTCAATAAAACGGTCGGGCCATTGCCCGCCACCGTTAAATCTCTCGTCAACGATGAGGCCGTCGGTCGTCGCCTGCGGGAAGAACTGTCGAACCAGTTCGCTCTGTCCCCTGATTCCGGTATCAGGAACGAAGACATAACCCACTCGCCCGTCAGTAGCTTCGGCCACCCTCTGGCGGTTGCTCTCGACCCAGGCGAAGTACCGCAACCGGCTCTCGCTGCCGAGGGTTTCAACCAGCACCGATCTCGATCCATCGAAGGACGGCGTGGAGTTGACCGTCAGTTCAACAGTCTGATCGGCAAGCCCCTCGAATGCGACCCAGGGATTGGGGTAGGGCGCCAGGGGCATCCCGTTGACCGCCAGAATGAAATCGCCCTCATCGACCTCGACCCCCGTTCGATCGAGGGGAGACCGGACGTCCATTTCCCATACTGCCGGCCTGACAATCTTCGCAATCTTCCACTGGTCGCCGGCGCGCTCCCAGTCAACACCCAACAGGCCTACACTGCCTTGAGGCGCCTTCTCGAGGTCCCCGCCGCCACGGTAGGAGTGGCTTACGTTAAGTTCACCGATCAGCTCTCCGATCAGGAAATTGACATCCCACCGCGTCACCGCACCGTCGATCAAAGCGCCGTAGCGTTCCCGCATTTCTTCCCAATCGACTCCGTGCATCGCCGGGTCATAGAAGAAATCACGCTCGGTCCTCCAAACGTCTGAAAAAATCTGCCGCCACTCGGCCCTGGGATCAACCTGGACTTTCATGCTCGAGGTTTTGAGCGTCGTCTCCATCTTCTGTCCCGGCGCCGGATCAACGATGGCCAACGCCTCGCCGACGGCCACCAGGATCTTCTTCCCGTCGGCCGACAGTGCAAAGTCACCAACACCGGCGAGCACGTCCTCGGCTTCCCTGGCCTCGAAATCCCACAGTTTGAGCACCGGTTTCTTCTCGCTCGATCCCGTCCGCGGTTGCTGGACAAAGAGCAGCTTGCCCTCGACCGATGCCAAACGGCCGAAATTGCCGGCCTCGGGCGGCAGAAGCACCATGCGACTCTCCATACCGTCAAAATCAATTTTTACAGGTTCTGCCTCATCTTCGTCTTCGGCTCCGTCGTCATCCTTGTCCTTGTCCGCATCCTTGGAATCCTCATCACCGTTCTCTTCGTCCTCTTGAACTGTCTCGTCATCGGATCGCGGTCCGATTGGCGAAGCGACATCACCGCGAAGAGAGATTGCGGCGATTCGCGTGGCGTTGGCATAGACCCAGGTCCCGAAAAAATCGCCATAGGACGGGGAGAACTCGCGGTCGACCAGGCAGAAGAGGTAATCATCTCCTGCGTCGAAAACCGGTCCGGAAGCTCCGTAGAAGCCACTGGTGATCTGGTGCAATTTGGCTGCGTCAGTGTCAAAGATAAAGACGGCCGACACCATTCGGTCCAGACCCTTGTCATAGGTCAACCACCGGCTGTCAGACGACCAGTTGATCTGGAAACCGTCCAGCGCAGGGAAAGATGCCCTCAACTTGAGTTGGTCGATCTTGGTCAGGGCTCCACTTGAGACGTCGAGCAGACGGATCACCTGTTTCTCATCGATAAAGGCAATGGTCTTGGCATCAGGCGACCAGAAAGGTTGGAAACGGTAGCCGGGTCCGAAATCCGTCATCTTTTTTTGGGCTCCCGTGCCGTCCGCCGCCCTCAAGTACAACTGCCACTCACCGCTCTCGTCACTCCAGTAGGCCAATTGGTCACCCTCTGGCGACCATGCCGGAAACCGTTCCCTGCTGCCTGCTGAGCGCGTGACATTGCGCACCGGACCGTGCTCGGCGGGTACGGTCAAGAGTTCACCTCGGACTTCGAAAACCGCCCTCTTGCCGGTCGGCGAGATATCGCCACTTTCAATCGCATCGCCGACCCCGACTGTCCGGGGCCTCAAGGTAGCCTCATCAGTGAGGACTTCAACCGAGACCTGCCGGCTTTCGCTGCTGCCCAGATCCATCAGGTAGAGCGAACCACCGGCCTCGTACACGATCTCTTCCGGCCCGATCGAAGGGAAATGCACGTCGAAATCTTCGAAATGCGTCAGCTGCCGGGTCTCACCGGTTGCCGGATCGATGGACCAGATGTTGGAGCGCATCGCCTGGCCGCGGTCGGACAGGAAATAGAGCATGTCCCCGTGCCACATCGGCAGCGCGTCGTTCGCCGGATCGGCCGTCAGGTTTTGAGCCGATCCGCTCTCCAGATTGAAGAGCCAGATTTCAGAAGCCAACCCTCCGCGGTACCTTTTCCATGTGCGAAATTCCCGGCTTGCCGGCTGATAAGCAAGCGTGCGACCGTCCGGCGACAATGCTCCGAACTCACCATAGGGAATCGGAAGCCTGGCCGGAAAACCACCCTCGGACTCAACAGTCCAGATCTGGTTGGTCCGCTCAATCCCGGACGTCATCCGGCTGGCAAAGAGAAGACGGGATCCATCGGGCGTCCAGTCGAGAAGACGATCACTTTCCGGGTGATGGGTGATGCGCATGGCTTCACCGCCGCCGGACGCCACGGTGTAGACGTCCATATTGCCGTCGTAATTGCCCGAAAAGGCGATCGTTTCACCGTCTGGAGAAAATCGAGGAAAGACCTCCTCGCCCGGGGGCGACGACAACCGCCGGGCCACCCCGCCCTCTTTCTCGACTACCCAGATATCACCTGCATAGACGAAGGCAATATGTGTCTCCGACACATCAGGAAATCGAAGCAGACGGGCGTTGACCGCCGCAGAAACCACCGATGAAAACCCCACCAAAATCAGAACACACAACGAAATAACTATTTGACGCATCGAAAACCCCTTCCAGTCGCAGAGAGTGTACGGGACACCGTCGATCCGGTTTCCCGAAAGGCCACAGGGAGGGGTACAATCTTCATCCTGGAGGACCTAATGAAACTCAATGCTCGTATCTTCGTTGCGACGGCGATAGCCATTCTGGTGTTGATGTACGTTTTTCCGGCTCACGCCGCCGAACAGAAATCTGCCCTCGATGACAACCGGGTGGTTGAGGTCCTCGCCATGGTCGATGGGGGACTGTCGTTGGAGATCATCTGGGCCAAGGTCCACGACATAGGATCCTTCCCGGAACTCAGCGGAACGGATCTGGTCACCCTCAAGGAACACGGCGTTCCGGACCGCGTTTTGGTCCGCATGATCGAGCTCGAACAGTCAGCGGCTCCCGTTCCTGCCGTGCCGGCGGCGGTTCCACCGGTCGTAGCGCCCATACCCGAGATCCCAGGGGACACCGGCGCCATCCGGGTGGTGATCGAACGACCCTTCATGATCACCTACTACGAAGTCGCAATCGACGGTGAGATGCTGGCCCACCGCGGCAAGCTCTGGGAGGGCATATCCGAGCCCGGCCATGTCCTCAAGAGGCCCAGCAAGATCGGGAAACGCAAGGACACGATGATCACCGCCCTCGAAACCGACGTCACACCGGGATCCCATGAGATCGCTGTCGGATTTGCCTCGACGTGGGTTGAGGACGATTCCGACCACAACGGTTATGGGAAATTTAACCAGGAATTCTACGTCAATCGTGGAGTCCGGGCTGTCGCAGCCGACGATGACCACGAGGGTGAATGGGGAACAAAGACAGCCATCGCCTGCGACGTGCCAGCCGGCCAAACCTGTGTGGTCACAGCGAAACTGGAAAAACACGCTCCGACCGGCCTGGGTGGAATCCCGATCTACAGCGTGAGTTATCGGACGAGCATTGACTGAACCGAAAACTGGAGATCGCCAAGAACGCAATTCGTCGTACGGATTGCATGCGCCCTTCGGGCGGCAGGAGGGTGCTTTGGTTCTCCGCCCCATGCAAACCACGGAGTATCACCTCAGTGACCTGCTCGCAGGTGTTACTGAGGAAACCCTCCACCCCGTTGTCGAATGGGGCGCTCCGGTGGGTCGGGAGGAATGGTGAGGCCGGCGCCGGCAATCAACCAGCCAACGCCGACGAAAAAATCAAAGCCGCACAAAATCCCAACCCGGGACGTGCCGTACACAGGCTTTTCCTCCGGCAGGCCTTCCACTACCGGTGCCGCTTCGGGAAAGGCTG
>JAUXDC010000302.1 GCA_030618605.1 Holophagae bacterium
GTTGCACAAACACAGAGAGAATTTCCGGGGTGCCCTGACCCTCGATCGGGAGCTCCGCAAGAACCATTCCCACAACCGTTCCATCCAGATCGGCAACGACAGCCAACGGCTGAATCAACCGCCTGGAGGAATCTTCGAATCGAGGTTGAGGCGAGAGATCCAGAAGGTGCCTGAATGCCGGGAATGTCAGTCCTTCAATTGCCGCCTTCTCGGACCCAGTGGTCGTCCTGAATCGAACGGCGCCGGTCACGGCCGTTCTCCTTGCCGGCAGATCGGATCAAACGCGAGGACCGAAGGTACACGATCCGGCCTGGCCAGGCGCAACATCTGGTAGCCGATCCCTGCCAGGCCCCGAAAGAGGCCTGCCTTGGGCTCCCCGCCCACAATCGCGAGGCGAAAAGCTCCCGAGGTGGCTGCCCTTTGAATGACCATCGCTGCCCTCGATTCCGCAGCACGCCGAAGCCGCTCGTGCCCCAACGTCTCCCCCGTTATTAACAAAACTTCTACTCTTCCAAGAGTACCACAACAGAGGTGGTCAGGGCCCTCCATCGAGGTTGCCAAGGTTGTATCCAGGGCTGCGCGAAACCTGTCGTCGTCAGCGAGCTGAGGCATCGAATCCAGCATGCCGGACCTGGCGAGGACGATACCCGGAGCTCCATGGCACCAAGCTGACATGTTCCTCGATTGCTGCCGGCCTGATCTGCGGTCGACCAGGTGCACAGGCCAATTTTTCTTCTCGGGGTCATACAGCGAATCTTCGAATTCCAGAGCCCTTTCGACAACGTCAAAAAGCGTCTGATCGTTGACCAATCGGCCCAATCGCGCCAAGGCGAGAGCAATGCCGGAGGCTCCGTGAGCAAAACCGGCCAACATGTCCCCCTGCCGTGACTGCCAGGCCGCCCCGGCATCAGCTCCAGGTTGCTGCTGCGCCAGGAGGTGACGCCCGCAGGCCAGGGCCGCTTCGAGAACACAGTCCTCCGGACACAGGTCCTGGAGTGCCAGAAGGCCCAGAATCGCACCGGCCGACCCACCCTCAACGTCCAACGTTTGGTCCAACTCAATCCTCTCCTCAGTGATGTGCTCAACCACCTGTCGAGCTGTACGGATGTACTCCGGCTGATCGAGAAAGACCGAAGAGAGGGTCAGTGCGTAGACAATGCCACCCAGACCATGACAGGCGCCCAACCCTTCGTCGGCCAGCAGCATTTTCGCCTGGGAATCTCTGAACACATTGATGATCGGGAGCAAAGCACTCTCGGCTGCCTCCCGATAATCTTGACCAGGAAACTCCTCGGCCATTGCAGCCAAGAAAAGAGCGATCCCTGCGGAGCCACTGTAGAGATAGTAGGACACGCCTCGATCTCGACGGCCTTTGGGGCTGAGGTGAACCGGGTCGAGCCAGGTCAAGCTGTGATCCTCACCCTCCACCGCCCTTGCCACGAGCTCGTCCGCAATCGACCGCGCCACATCAAACAGGGCGTCGTGAGAGAGTCGGTGATCCTCGGTGTCCCCAGGTGAAGGGTCAACTCCACAAGACCCTTCAAAAGCGTGATCAACCCCATCATCCTGGGCATCCAGCGACATCGCCATCAGGTGGAGTTGGCCTTCGAGAGCCTCCTCCGACATGCCTTCGATTCGCTGCTGGAATAATTGGAGGCCCGAGGCTGAAATCACTCCCTCGACCGGCCGCCCGTCCGGTCCCTCCAGAATCGATGCTTCGACTGATGTCGTTAGATGAGGGATATCCAGGGCCTCGAGCGCCCCCCTCTCCCACGCGACCAGATCCCAGTACGACGGCCGCGGGCCGACTTCCAATAAACTCCGATTGAGGGCCTCGGCCACGACGCCGGTCTCCGCTCCATCCTTCTGGTATGCCGGCCGAAAGGACAGCTCAAGCACTCTCGCGTACATCTCTGTTGGCTTGAGAAGAACCCGGGCTCTCAGGCAACCGAACCACCACACCACACCCTGAGAACCGCAGAGCATGGACCTTCGTTTCATCATGAAACGGTAGGCCGCCGAAAACCCCGCCTGAATCTCTCTCGAATGAGCCGATGCCGGTTGGGGTTCACCGTTGATCTTCGGGACGTTGCACCACTCTTTCGCTCGTGCTTGTCGCCTGATCCTGTGCAGGCCATCCTTGCCGAGTTGACGCCATTCGATCGCGTCTGTCCCGAGTACGTGGCCCCCGGTTCCACACAGGCCGCCGATATCAATCACCGTCCCATCCGGCCCCTCCTGAAGAAAAGTCAACATGCCGGTGGTCAAAAAGGACGACCTGACCTGCTGGAAGATCTCAGCAGTCGCCGATCGTTTACTGTCTTCTGATTTCCGGCCCAAGGCCACCTTGGGGTGGAGAAGCGTTTCCAGATCGACCAGAACCGGTGAACCGGCGCCGGGCAAGACGTTTCCTACGTGGAGGTCTGAGGCGCCCAGGATGTGGGCGATGCACATGAGAGTGCCGGCTGCGGTGAACCACCGTGACACATTTTCGACCGTGAACACCTCCGAGGGTTGAACGACCTCCATCCAGCCATAGCCCTGCCGAAGCAGGACCTCAGGACACCATGGTGTTGGTTTCAGCCCCTCGGCCTCCAACCAACCCAGGAAGTCAGCGAACGCTCGTTCCATTCCAAGGGACCGAGTTTTATAGACGATCTGCTCTCCACCCTCAAAAACCAGGACCGCAACTCGGCGCCCCCCATGGTGCCGGTCCGAGAGCCCGGGACGAATATTGACCAATGGGCCGAGTTGGTCGGTTCCCGTCAACAGGGTCGCCAACGCTCGCCGATCACTCTCGAGACGGTCAAACAGCTCAAGTGTCGTTTCTTTCCAGGTATCAACAATCCTGTACACCTGTCTGGCCAACACCGGAAACTCTTCGAATAGAGGGACCAGCCCTTGGTCGAGCTGCCCATGGACCCAGTTGTTGTAAAGCCGATTTCCGGACCGATCGTCGAGCGCGGACAGTGCCACCGACCTCCGGTGGTTGAACTGGGAGAACGCCGCCTCGGACCCCAATTCAGCAATCTGCAACAATAAATGGCGGCTCAAACACTCCAGCGCCCCTTTCGAAATTCGCCCTGCGGCCATCGCCGCATGCCGCATCACGCCCTCCGTAGCCTCAAGGACCCACGGCGCCCACAACTCGACAAAGGGAATACCGAACTCCTCGGCCCAGTCCACATACAATCTGAAGGTCTGGTCGTCGAGAAGGCAGGAACCCGACCTGAAGTCAATCTGAAATTCCTCGAACCAACCCTGATCCGATCCGAATGACACCGCCGATTCTGGGTTGGTCATGGCCCAGGAGAGCGCATCAACCACGCTTTGCTCGTCGAGTCCATCCCATCCGAGCCGTACGGCAAACAGCTCAGAATCTCCACCCGCCACGCCATATTGCCACCGATCCACGACCGCTTGTGCAGCGGCCTGTTTCGACGGATCACCCCGCGGCTTCGAGGCACACTGCCAAGCGCCAAGGCGCTCGAACAATGACAGCGCACGCGCCTCGATTCGAGAATCAGGTACTGACATTCCAGGAATCCACTTGACTCAAAAACCCTGCGCCTCTTCGTGCGTCTTTGTGGCTATTCCCTTGTTTTTGCAAGAGGCTGAGCTGACAGCGCCCTACCGAGCCGGGGTCCTCCCGCTCGGTAGGGCACGAAAAACGGCCACCCGACGTACCCCGTCGAGTGGCCATAGTGTGCGAACGTTGCCTCGGGTACTCGGGCACAGCAATTCTAAAATACACTGGCCTCGGTTGTGATCTGAACGTGAGTTCCGATACCTTTGATGTCGTTGCAGGTGTAGCCTCCACCGTCCTGGTCGTTCTTGCCGCCCGCGACCATCTCAAGGTCGGCATCGGAGAGCTCGGCGCCCTCTTGAGGCACGTAGGGAAGAACCATGTGAATCATATCGGCACTGTCCTCAAGCACAGTTACCTTCATAGAATCAGGCAAATCTTGACCCAACTGCATGGCCACAACCTTTTTGGGGTTGGACAGCAGGGCCCTCTTATATTCCGCGTCTTTCGTTGCGAAGTTGGCAATCAGATCGTTAATCTCACCGCGTGACATATCAACCATGTTTTTCTCCTTTTCTCTCCATGAACCCTCCGGGGCATTGGATTCGCACGAACCTCCTCTACCGCAAACTTCGTGCCACACAATCTCTGCACCAAGAGTGCCTGTCACAGGGCATCGCAAACAAAGCAATGGAGCCCCACCTCCATTTTTGGAGCCGGCTCTCCATTTCAGGCCGGGGGCTTCAGCTTGTGGTGCCTGAGAAAATCCATGAATCGCTGATAATCTTTGTCCGGCAATCCGAAGAGCTTCAACAATCGCCGATACGAGCCGTTGACCCGGGTCAGGCCCCACGCGACCGCCGATTTCACCTGGTCACGAT
>JAUXDC010000158.1 GCA_030618605.1 Holophagae bacterium
CGGCCAGCAGTCGCTGTCGCTGCAAACTGCCGCTGAATCTAAAGCTGTCTGCTGCTCCTGAACCTGATTTCCAACCCCGCCCTTCGGGAGCGCTTCGCGCCCCCGCTCGGCGCATTTCCCTCAAGGGGGGTCAGGGTTGAAGTCGGGTGGTGATCGCCCCTTGAGGGAAATGACCTCGGCGGCCTACGGTTTCGGCCGAGATGCAGTTGCTGAGGCGCCCCCCGAGCGTTGCCAGGTCAGGCATTCTTCGCAACGGCACCGGCTTAGGGAGGGCTGCCCGGTGAAGAAGGCCTGACCAGGCACGCGCCGTCCAACAGCGCGCTCGTTCGCTTTGAGAATTAGGAGGGATCGTGTGCAGGAGTGTTTGGCTGCTCCATGATATGCTTTATTAATGATAGGAGGTATGCAAAATGCGCACCACAGTGATCATACCTGATGCATTGGTCGAAGAAGTCGGACGTCTGGCCCAGGGTGTGCCGCTGAGCCGGTTTGTCAGGGAAAGCGTTGCTGAGCGGGTCGAACGGATGAAGCGAGAGCAGTTGGCTTGGGAAATGGCTCAAGGGTACGAGGCCGAAGCTCGAGAGCCGTCTCTCGAATCCGGCTGGGACAATCTCGAGGTGGACGGTCTGCCATGAGGCGGGGAGAGATCTATTGGGTCAACCTCGATCCCGTTGTAGGCTCCGAAATCGGGAAACGTCGCCCAGCAGTCGTTCTCCAGAACGACCTGGCAAATTACTCGAGTCCGACGGTCACCATCGTGCCGCTGTCAACACGAGTCGGCAGGGTCTATCCATTCCAGGTGTTGATTCCAGCTTCCACGAGTGGGTTGGATCGTGACAGTAAGGCGCTGTGTGAGCATATCCGGACCGTTTCCAAGACCAGGTTACTCGACATGGTGGGGGAAGTCTCAATTACCGTGATAGAGGCGATCCGCACGGCGCTGGATCGGCATCTCTGGCATTAGGGAGCGAGGGACTCACGGTACTCTTCCGGCCTGCCGCGTTACAATGATCGTTTGGAGGCTCGAATGCACGAATGGCACCACACAACGGTGTTGGCGGTTCGCCGCGACGGCAAGGTTGCGATCGGCAGTGACGGTCAGGTAACTCTGGGCACCACGGTGATGAAACACACAGCGGCCAAGGTCCGGCCCCTGGCCGGGGGACGTGTCCTTGCGGGCTTTGCCGGGTCGGTTGCAGACGCCCTGGCCCTGTTTACCCGCTTCGAGGCCAAGCTGGAGGCCTTCAGCCACAACCTCGAGCGGTCTGCGGTGGAATTGGCACGTGAATGGCGCACCGACAGGGCTTTGCGACACCTCGAAGCGATGCTGATTACCGTCGATGCGACGACTACGCTCCTGGTGTCGGGCACCGGCGAGGTGCTTTCCCCTGACGACGACGTCGTTTCGGTCGGGTCGGGTGGAGGCTACGCCCTCGCGGCGGCACGAGCCCTGGTGGCCCACACCGATCTCGAAGCCCGGGAGATTGTCGAAGAGAGCCTGAAGATCGCCGGGGGCATCGACATCTATACCAATCAACACATTACGATCGAGGAGTTGAGCTCGTGAACATGGACAATTTGACGCCCAAGGAGATTGTCGTCGAGCTGGACCGCTACATCGTCGGCCAGAACCTGGCAAAGAGAGCGGTGGCGGTCGCCCTGCGCAACCGGTGGCGGCGGCAGCAGTTGGATCCCGACCTCCGTGACGAGGTTGCTCCGAAAAACATCATCATGATGGGTCCGACCGGAGTCGGGAAGACGGAGATTGCTCGCCGCCTGGCCCGTCTGACCGAGTCTCCGTTCCTCAAGATCGAGGCCTCTAAGTTCACCGAGGTCGGTTACGTCGGGCGGGACGTCGAGAGTATCGTCCGCGACCTGGTCGAAAGCGGTATCCAGATGGTCCGTGAAAACCGGACCCGTGAGGTCAAGGTCCGGGCGGAACGAGCCGCCGAGGATCGGCTGCTCGACCTTCTGGTGGTATCGGCCAATCTTCCGGTCGGCGCTTCGCTGGAAGAGGTGCAGCCGGCAATCAAAAAGCAACTGCGCGATGGACTGCTGGAGAGTCAAGAGATCGAGCTGGAGATTACCGAACAGAAGACGCCGACGGTCGAGATGTTCACGCCCCAGGGCATGGAGAGCATGGGCGTCAACTTCAAGGACATGTTCGGGAACATTTTCGGCGGCCAAAAGAGCAATAAGCGCATGACGGTCGAGGAGGCGCGGCGCATCCTCCTGGGTGAAGAGGAGGAGAAATTGATCGATTCCTCTCAGGTCGAGACCGAGGCCCTGCGGCGGGTCGAGAACGCAGGGATCGTCTTTCTCGATGAGATCGACAAGATTGCTTCGTCGGATCGTGCCGGCGGGGGCGGTCCGGATGTTTCCCGCGAAGGCGTGCAGCGGGACCTTCTGCCGATCGTCGAGGGGACAACGGTCAACACCCGGTACGGTCCGGTCAAAACGGACCACGTTCTCTTTATTGCCGCGGGCGCGTTCCACGTCGCTCGGCCGGCCGATCTGATTCCGGAACTTCAGGGACGGTTTCCCATCAGGGTGGAGCTCGACGCGTTAACGGCCGATGATTTCCGGCGAATCCTGGTCGAGCCTGAGAATTCACTGATCCGGCAATACACCGAACTGCTGGCTACCGAGGATCTGGAGTTGGTTTTCACCGAAGACGCCGTGACGGCCTTGGCGCAGATGGCTGCTGAGATCAACAATTCGGCGGAGAATATCGGGGCACGGAGGCTCTACACCGTGCTGGAACGGCTTCTGGACGACATCAGCTTTGATGCGCCGGATAGGGGTGGCGAGCGCTATGAGGTCACCGAGGACATGGTCAAGAATGTGCTCGGGCCTCTGGCCGCAGATCGCGATCTGGCACGGTACATCCTGTGATGCGATGGAGAGGCCGTTTAGGACTCGTGCTGCTTCTGTTGGGTGTTTTTGCGGCAGAATCGGGATGTGGTCGGAAATCGGTTCCACTGCCCCCTGAGCTCCGGGTTGCCGATACAATCCGGGACCTCCAGGTGGTTCAGGACGAAGGGATGGCCAGTCTTCAGTGGTCCTATCCCCAGACGACGACCGCAGGTGGACCCCTTCCCGATCTGGAATCAATCGAGGTTTGGCGGGCCGAAATGCCCCTGGCTCAGGAGCCGGCAGCGGGAACGACGGCCAAGGACCGTCAGGGTCGGTGGAATCTCCTGGAGGGACGCGGGGAGGTCATCTCCCGGCTGGAAGGCGAGGGGCTGGATCTGGCAACGCGCGGTTCGCAATTGCAGGTCGAGGACGAGCTGGCTCGATGGCTGACGATTGCGGACGAAGAAGAGACTGTCGAGACCGTAATCTGGTATGCGGTTCGCAGCGTGTGTTGCAGAGGGCGGACCTCGGAGTTTTCAAATATTGCCCGGCTGATCCCCAAACCTGTCTCTCCGGCGCCCGAGGGCCTTGAAGTCACGGCCGAGAGGGATGGGCCTCATCTTCATTGGGTTCCCGTCGAGGGTGGGCTGGTTCAGGTCGAGCGCTCCGGCGATGGCGAGCAGTGGAAGATAGCCAGCGCCTCGCCTTTATCCGAGTCCACCTGGATTGATGGTGGTGCGGTCCACAGGCGAACGTGGTTCTACCGTCTGCGTACGGTGACTGCAACTGCCGATGGGAAAGTCATCCGGAAGGGTGCGCCGGGGCCGTCGGTTCGGCTGGATTTCCCGGACCTCTATCCCCCTGATACTCCGGTCGATCTGGTCTGTCTTCCCGAGGGAGGCCGAGTGCGGCTGCGCTGGCGGGCTTCCGAGGGGGCTACCGGTTATTCGATCGAACGCCGAGCCGGTCAAGAAGAGGCCGTGGTACTGGCCGAGGCGATTGCCGAGGTCTTCTTCCTCGATGAGACGCCGCCGTCCGGGAACGTGACCTACACCGTTCGCGCGGTCGATGACGCCGGGAATGCCTCGCCAAGAGTCCACTGTCGAACGATTGTGGAGGGAATGTGACTCACGATGCCCTCTGGCTGATGGAGGGGGCGGGGAACGACTTTCTGGTCGGTGTCGGCTCGTGGAGCGGTCGTCTGGCTTCGGATCCGAAACTGGTGACCGGTTTGTGCCGAAGGCATCGGGGAATTGGGGCCGACGGCGTGTTGGCCCTCGATGTTGAGGAAGATGCTCGTGTTCGGTTGCACTACCGCAACGCGGATGGGTCACGGGCACGATTTTGTGCCAATGGCACGCGGTGTGCGGCTCTGGCAGCGGTGGAACTGCTCGGAATGCCGTCCGAGTTGGTAGTTCTCACGGACTGGGTGGAGATTCCGGCTCGGGTCGACAGTGGACAAGTTGCACTTCAACTTCCGACTCCGGATCCGGCCGAAGAAATCACACTCGATGCCGCCGGCCGGGAATGGATGGGAATACTCATCAAGGTCGGTGTGCCCCATCTGGTCATCGCCGTCGATGAGGCGGCCGGGTTGGATTTTTTGGAGGCAGCGCCGGCGCTGAGGTGGCATCCGGCCCTGGGCCCCGACGGCGCCAATGTCAGTTTTGTCAATCGGCATTCCGACGCCACGGTTGGCATCCGGACTTTTGAGCGTGGTGTTGAGGGTGAGACCCTGAGTTGCGGTTCGGCAATGGTTGCCGCCGGCATTGTCGAAATGGCGGATCGGGACGTGACTTCGGCCCGGGTTCGCCCGGCTTCAGGTGATGTGTTGATCGTTGAGGATCTGGGAACAGGTTTCGGTTTGACGGGTCCGGCGCGGTTCATCGCTGAGGTGAGGCCGGTGGAGGTTGGAAACTTGAAACTGGAGACTTGAAACTGTTGCACCGAGGCTGGGCTTTATGGAATGGTGCAACCCCGGCCTTCGGGAGCGACTTGGGGCCTTCGTAAACTCAATAGGCTACCGCCCGCTCCCGCTCGGTCATTTCCCGGAGGGGCGTCATTTCGAAAGCCGGGAGGGTCTCGCCCCTCCGGGGAAAGACCTCGGCGGCCTACGGCGTTGGCCCGAGATTCGATTGCTGAGGGTGTCGCCGTGGGTTGCCCGGTGTCGGCTTTCATCGCGACGGCGGAATAGTCGGGAGTTCTGCCCGATGAAGAAAGCCGCACCCGGCACTCCCCGTCTGAGGTATTGGGCGCTCTCGGAGTTGGGCGCCGGCGTCGTTCCTGTCGCAGGTTTGTGGCGTTGATTCTGGACAAACGATTGAGTTGGGTTTACACCAGGACTGCAGCGTGCGTTCCCAGCCCACGCTACCCGCTTCACGGGTTCGAGCCTCCGGCTCGGCAGGCCTTCGGCCTGGCGTCGGTTCCCAGTTTCCAGTTTCCAGTTTCTAGTTTCCCAGCCCCGGCAATAACACCACATACGGCCGAGCCAATGCCAATACGATCCCAGCCATCACGCCCGCCAGAAGATCATCCGCCATCACGCCCAGTGCGCCGTGGAGCCTCTCCAGGCGGCGGACGGGCCAGGGTTTGAGGATGTCGAAGAAGCGAAAGAGCAGGAATCCGGCTCCGGCAAAAACGATCATCTCGAGGTGAGAAGCGGCCGCCCATAGAGGCAGGGCAGTGCCGTAGGTCAGCCACTGACCGGCGACCTCGTCGATGACCACGGGGCCGGGGTCTGAGTTGCCGCGGCGCGTAATCTCGGCATCCGAGGCCCAGAATCCGGCGATGACCGCTGCAGTGATCATTGCGGTAGTTCCCACCAGCAGCCAGGGAGAGTTCAAGAGGCCCCAGGCGACGACGAGCCAGATGAGGCTCGCTGGAAATGAACCCGCTGTGGTGCCGGGCGCCGGCAGTCGATCTCCGAGGCCGAAGGTCGTCGCGAGGTTGAAGGCGAGTTTTTTCATTTGTCTTCCTTTCGGCTACGTCTCTTGCCATCGAGATTCTACGCAAGATGCCAAGAAAGCTGTTAGCAATTAGCTGTTAGCTATGAGGGATGAACCTCCCGGCTCTCAGATCATCTTTCCTGAGCTAACCGCTAAAAGTTAATGGCTAGGGGCTCCCGGTGAGCCCAATCTTTCCAGTAGTCGTCTATGAAAGGCGCCGAAATTTCCGGAGGAGCATCCGACGACGACGTCTCCGGAACGAAGGAAGGGCGCCAAAGCCTCGACAGGATCCTCTCCCTCGGACGGCATGATGGCATGGACCCCTCGTTCCTTCAGTACTGAGGTCATCTGATCGCGGTCCAGGCGGTCCTCGGGCGGAAGGCGATCACTGTAGTACGGGTATGACATCAGGGCGATATCGGCGCCGGCCAGTGCATCGACATAAGCCGCCTGAAAATCCCTTCTGGCCGCGGTCATTGAGTGTGGCTCGTAGGCGATGACCAATCTTCGCCCGGGCCACCGGCTCCGAACCGCAGTGATGGTGGCGGACAGGGCAGTTGGGTGGTGGGCAAAGTCGTCGACGATCAGCACGCCCGAGGCCTCGCCGATGGTTTCCAGGCGACGCGCGACGCCGGGGAATCGGGAAAGGGCATCGATGATGGCGTCGGGGTCGAGGCCGGCGGCCAGGGCGCCGGCCATGGCCATTGCAGCGTTTTCGGCGTTGTGACGCCCCGGCATTGGGAGGCGAAGATCCAACTTTCGTCCCTGCCATTCGACCGGAGTGCATGTGATCTCGGCATCCTCCTCGACCAGGGTCTCGCCGAGACGAAGAGCACAGTCAGGCGTCGAACCAACCTTGAGAACCTCGCCCGAGGTGTTCCGTACACAGTCGAGGGCGGTGGGCCAGAAGGCGTTGACGACGATGGTGCCGTGGAAGGGCACCTGCGCCGTTCCGGCGCGGAAGGCTGTCAGAACGGCATCGAGGTCGTGATAGAGATCGGCGTGGTCGAATTCAACCGGTCCCAGCAGAAAGATCCGTGCACGGTAGTGGAGGAACTTGGGCCCGCGGTCGAAAAAAGCGGTGTTGTATTCGTCCCCCTCGATGATCATCCATGGTCCCTGCCCCAGGCGAAAGGACCGGCGGCTCCATTTGAGCAAGCCGCCCACCAGTGCCGTCGGATCGGTGTCGAGCTCTTCGAAGACCCACGTTGCCATCGAGGTTGTCGTTGTTTTTCCGTGAGTGCCCGCAACAACCAGACTCTCGCGTCCCTCTGCGAGAAGATAATGGCTGACTGCTTCGGCTTGAGACAGATAGGGCCGTCGGTCGGTCAAGACCCGTTGGATCTCGGGATTGGTTCGGGGTATGGCATTGCCGATGATCACCCGGTCGACCGAGGGGATCAGGTCGGGGTCCCAACCCAGCCGTACTGGAATCTCGAGATCGCTCAGGAGAGTGCTCATCGGTGGGTAGAGTTGGGTGTCGACTCCCTCGACCCGGTGCCCTTGCTGGTGCAGGAGCCCAGCCAGTGTGGCCATCGCGGTGCCTCCAACCGGCAGAAAGTAGAGGTGGTCTCTCGTATGGAACGAGGTTTGCATCGACGGGTGTTCCGGACGAAGAGAGTCAGGAGACGGTGTCATTGGATTCTCTTGAGATCGGTATGATGCCCTTTGGAGAAGAGTTTTCGGTGTGGAGACTGGTCATCGGGCGAGAAATTAACGAAGAGGGGCGGCAGAAATTACTCATTAGGGTTAAGATTGTCGCCGTTTGTGTTGAGGATGACAAGGAGGATTCTGATGAGAAGATTTGGAAAGACCCTGATAATGGTCGCCGTGATGGTGTCGATGGTGTCATTTGTGGCGGCCCAGGGTGGACCGAAACTGGTTGTCGAGGAAAAGGTGATCGATCTGGGGGAAGTTCCTCAGGGTGTCGTCAAGGATGTCAAATTCGAACTTCGGAACGAAGGTTCCGGTCCCTTGACGGTCAAAAGTGTTCGGCCTACGTGTGGATGCACCGTGGTCGACTTTGACAAGGAGATCCCGGCCGGAGGGACCGGCAGTGTCAGGGCGAAGTTGGATACAACCGGGTTCAAAGGCGCGATTTCCAAGTCGGTCCTTGTCATGACTGATGATCTCAGCGTTCCGATAGTGACCTTGGCGATCAAGGCGATCGTCAAGCCCTATATCGACGTGATGCCGCGGGCGCTCGTGCGTTTCAATGCGCTCCAAAAGGAAAAGGCCGAACAGAAGGTCGTGCTGGTGGGCACCGAAAGGTCAGGCGCCTTCACGGTGACAGGCGTCAAGTCGGAGAGTGATGCGCTTGAGGTGTCGTATAGGGCCCTTGGTGACGGTGAAAAAATAGAGGGTCGGTCGGATACGCAGTACGAGGTCGTTATCAGGTTGGTCGAAGATGCTCCGGTTGGACCGATCAGTTCCGTCGTCAAGGTTATGACAACGGCGCCTGAGGCGAAAGTGGTTGAAATCAAGGTCTTCGGGGTTCTTCGGGCCCTCTTGAGAGTGACGCCCCCTGAACTTCAGTTCGGAGCCGTGGAGGCCGTTCAAGCTCCCGGACGGAATTTGATCATCGTCAACAATCGCCTGGGAACGTCGGTCGAGATCACTGAGGCTGTGATTGACGACCCCGCGTTTACGGCTGAAATTATGCCGATCGATAAGGGCAAAAGGTACCAGGTTACGGTTTCGATCAAGCGTGATGCCTCGATCGGAGTCAAGGATGCCGTGCTGGTGCTGAAAACCACGGATCCGGATACCCCTGAATTGAGGGTGCCGGTTCGGGCCAGCCTTCGCTGACTCCGGGTGAGGACGCTCGGCATTGAAACCTCGTGTGATGAGACGGCTGTCGCCGTTCTGGATGGCGACGGCAGAATAGAGTTTGCCCTGCTGTCGTCTCAGATCGCAACGCATGCACCCTTCGGTGGTGTCGTTCCTGAGGTGGAAGTCGGAGGCCAAGCGGTCTTAGGAAGACAACATCATTTT
>JAUXDC010000394.1 GCA_030618605.1 Holophagae bacterium
CACGAAGAACACGAAGGAAACACAAAGAAGGCAAGGGGGATAGCTTCCAAGAGCTGGGAGTGGCTAAACTACCGGTGCCGGAGGGCCGATGGACGACGGGCTTATTTATCTCGATTACAACGCGACGACGCCGACTGATCCCCGGGTTGTCGAGGCGATGCGGCCGTATTTGACCGGGTGTTTCGGGAACCCGTCGTCGGATCACCAGGCCGGCCGTAAGGCCCGGCAGGCGGTGGATCAGGCGCGTGCAAGGGTCGCTTCATCCATCGGGGCTCAACCAGAGGAGATCATTTTCACCTCGGGCGGTACCGAGAGCAACAATTTGGCTTTTCACGGTCTCGTGGCGGCTCGGGGTGGCGGCCATGTGATCACTTCGGCGATCGAACACCCTGCCGTTCTCGAGGTTGTCCTGGCAATGGAAAGTGCTGGCGACATCGAAATGACGATCGTCGGCGTTGATTCGAGAGGCCGGGTTGATCCCGCGGATATTCAGGATGCATTGCGGCCCGACACCGTCCTGGTGTCCTTGATGCTGGCCAATAACGAGGTCGGAACCCTGCAGCCGGTGGCAGAGGTTGCGAATATCTGCCGGGACTGCGGGGTGTCCGTCCATACCGACGCCGCCCAGGCCGTCGGCAAGGTTCCGGTGGATGTCGATGAGTTTGGCGTCGACCTTCTGTCGATCGCCGGCCACAAACTCTACGCGCCAAAGGGTGTCGGCGCCCTGTACGTCCGGCGCGGTACCGCGATCCAGCCCTTCACCCGAGGCGCCGGGCATGAGCGGGGTTTGAGGCCGGGCACCGAGAATGTGCTGGAGATCGTCGGACTGGGGACGGCATGTGAGCTGATTGAGATGGAATTGCACGATGAGATCCCTCGACTGGAATTGATGAGAGATCGGTTGCGAGACCTCCTGGTTGCAAGGATTCCCGGTCTCGTGGAGCACGGTCATCCCAGATACCGGTTGCCCAACACCCTGAGTGTGGCATTCCCTGGAGTCGAGGCTGCCGAGGTTCTTTCTCGACTGGAGAATGATGTCGCTGTATCGGCCGGGGCGGCTTGCCACGAAGGTGGGGCCGTCCTCAGCCATGTGCTCTGGGCCATGGGAATCGACAGCGAAGTGGCCCGATCGACCCTTCGCCTGTCCGTAGGACGATTTACGTCGGACGAGGATCTCGAAATTGGTGCTCGCCATATTGCTGATGCGGTCGAAGCGACCAGGTAGAATTGATGAACGCCAACTATGGAGTCAGGCCCTTGATGAACATTTCCAAAAACGGTAGGTCTTTCCTGGATGAAATCCAGGTAGTTCCAGCTTTCCGGCCTCCCAGCCATTTCCTTTCTTCGTACCTCTTTGGAGCTGTGACACTGGGCCTGTTGCTGTGTTCTTCCGGTGTGATGGCTCAGGAAGCGCCGCCGCTCGCTGCCGTCTCTCCCTTGTGGGCCGGTCATTTGCGGCCGGAGGGAATGGAACTGCAAGATCCCGACGATCAGGGCTGGACGTTTTCTGTCTCGTACGCCTACGGCAACACCTTCTTCGTCAGTCCGGAAATTGTCGAAACCCATACGGAAATCAACGGCGCCGGGGCGGACCTGACCCAGGAAGTACTGGACCGGGCACAGTATCTGTGGCCCCAGGAGGACCTTCACTCCATCGATACCGAGACCAGCCGTTTTGACCTCGAGGCTGCGTATTCCTCCGGCCGGTGGTTCGGGGGCGTCAGGGTTCCCGTGTGGAGTATGGGCGGTACGCATCTTGACGGTTGGCCCAGTGGGACGCATGATTTTCTGGGAGTTTCCAATAATGGTCGGGAGTTCTTTCCCGAGGGGCGGACGGTTGTCGCGTTGATGCCGCCTGGCGACCTTTCGTGGTCGTTTGAAGGCAAACAGAGCGCACAGGTGCTGGGACTGACCGGGTGGGGTGGCCGGAGGTGGTCTCTCGGTGAGAACGGAGGGCAACGGGTCTGGGTCGTTCTCTCGGCGGCAATTGATGATGATGGACCCTGGGGAAACATGGGTTCAAGCAGTGGTGTCAGATGGTCGATTTCGAATCGGTGGAGTGGTCTCGGATTGTACGGTGGATTGGGGTGGACCTTTCAGGGCGGGGATGCCGGAACCCTCGGGGACGCAGCGGACACCCTCCACTTATGGGGAGGCGCCGATGTCAGCCTGGGCAAACGCTGGGCGCTGCTGACGATGTTCAGGATTGACGACTCGGTTTTTGCCGATGTCGATCCGGGCAAGGCCGGTCGGGCTACGGGGGAGTTCGCTATCGGTTTCGCCGCACCTCTTGGTTCGAACCTCCGACTGCAACTGGTCCTCGGTGAGGATTTTCCAGGGATGGGAATGGCGCCGGATTTCTCGATTCAGGGGGCTGTGGTTTGGCGGCCGTAGGGGTTGAAGGGTGAAGGGTGAAGGCCATCGTGAATTCGAAAGTGACAGTCAGGGGCAGGAACCGGGGCAGTTGGTAGTATCAGCGACCGGAGTCGCAACGGGGTCCGGACCAGAGGCAGCCAGCCTCTTGGTAGATTGGCCCTATCCTCCATTTCGTTGAGAATTGAAT
>JAUXDC010000114.1 GCA_030618605.1 Holophagae bacterium
GGCCCGGGCGGTCGGTGACGAAGGTGATCAGCTCCCGCCTCGATTTCTGCCCGGGCAGGAACTCGTCAACGAGATCGCACAGCAGCTCCACGACGTCGATATTGGCCATCTCGTTGTGGCCGCCGATGTTGTAGGTGCGGCCCAGCTGTCCACGGCGGATGACGGCATCGATGGCGGTGCAGTGATCCAGGACGTAGAGCCAATCCCGCACGTTTGAGCCGTCGCCGTAGACGGGCAGGGGTTTACGTGCAACGGCGTTGCCGATCATCAAGGGGATCAGTTTTTCAGGGAACTGGTAGGGGCCGTAGTTGTTGGAGCAGTTGGAAAGGGTCATGGGTAGGCCGAAGGTCCGATGCCAGGCGCGAACCAAATGGTCCGAGGCCGCTTTGGAGGCCGAATAGGGACTGGACGGATCGTAGGGGGTGTCCTCGGTGAAGAAGCCCTCCGAGCCGAGGGAGCCGTAGACCTCGTCGGTGCTGACATGGTGAAAGCGGCAATCTGAGCGGTCAGTCCAGTGGGAGCGGGCGGCTTCGAGCAGGGTGGCGGTACCGTTGATGTTGGTCTCGACGAAGTCCAGGGGGCCGTCGATCGAGCGGTCGACGTGGCTTTCCGCGGCGAAGTGCACGACGGTGTCGATGGTGTGATCGGCAAAGATGTCTCGCACGGTCGCACGATCCCTGATATCCCCGTGTCGGAAGGTGTAGCGCTCTGGGTGAGCATTCTCGACGTCTCGCAGGCTTGCGCGGTGCCCCGCATAGGTCAGGGCATCGAGATTGACGACCTTCACGGCCTCATCAGTTGCCAGGAGGTGGCGGATGAAGTTGCAGCCGATGAAACCGGCGCCGCCGGTCACCAGAACGGATTTTGGGGTGTGTTGAGGGGTCATTGGATATTTCCTTGAATGCCCAGCAGACATCTCAGCCCTCTCGTTGATCGGAGTCTGCTTGGTAGGCCGGAAGCTGGTCGGCCGGCATTTCGGCAAGCAGTGGGCAATCGGTGTCTTTGGGGCTCAAGATCGGATCGATGTCCTCCGGGAGGGGCCAGTCAATACCAATTCCTGGGTCGTT
The DNA here is from genome assembly GCA_030618605.1 of Holophagae bacterium. GTDB lineage: Bacteria > Acidobacteriota > Thermoanaerobaculia > Thermoanaerobaculales > Sulfomarinibacteraceae > DAOWGJ01. The sequence continues at coordinate 1,068 of JAUXDC010000114.1, forward strand.
CCAGGCAATTGAGCGTTCTTCTTCGGGTGCGTGGAAGTCGTCAACTTTGTAGAGGAATTCGGCAACATCTGAGAGGACGACGAAGCCGTGAGCCATGCCGCGAGGAGCGTAGAGCTGTCGTTGGTTTTGGGCCGACAGCTCGGCGCCGAACCACTGTCCGAAGGTCGGGCTGCCATGCCGGATGTCGACCACGACGTCGAAAACGGAGCCGACGACGGCTCTGACCAACTTGGCCTGCGGCCGGCCCAGCTGATAGTGGAGGCCGCGGAGCACTCCAAGGCTCGATCGTGAATGATTGTCCTGCACCCAATCCCGGTCCAGGCCGTGTTCGGCGAAGGTCTTCCGACTGTAGCTCTCCATGAAGAAGCCGCGGTGGTCGCCGAAGACCGTCGGCTCGATCAGGAAGACCCCGGGCAGCGAGGTCGGAAAGACCTTCATCGCGAGTTGTTTTCCCGGGGCAGCAGTTCCCGGAGGTAGTCGCCGTAGGAGGACTTGCCGGCAGCGGTCGCCAATTGGCCGAGCTGATCATCGTCAATCCAGCCGGAGCGCCAGGCGATCTCCTCCAGGCAGCCGACCTTGAGGCCCTGTCGCTCCTCGATCGCGTGGATGAAGCTCGAGGCTTCGATCAGGCTCTTGTGAGTTCCCGCATCCAGCCAGGCATAACCGCGGCCGAGGACCTCGACATCAAGTTGGTTGTGATCGAGGTAGATGCGATTGAGGTCGGTGATCTCCAATTCGCCACGGGGAGACGGTTCGAGGTCTGCGGCGAGATCGCACACATCAGGACCATAGAAGTAGAGGCCGGGTACCGCGAAGTGGCTCTTGGGCTTGGCGGGTTTCTCCTCGAGACTGATTGCATGGCCGTCATCTGAGAACTCGACGACGCCGTAGCGTTCGGGGTCCCGCACGTAGTAGCCGAAAATCCGGGCGCCTTCGGTCAGGGAAGCACAGCGGCTCAGCATGCCCCCGAGGTTGTGGCCGTGAAGGATGTTGTCTCCCAGGACCAGGCAGGAGGGCTGGCCGTCAATGAAGTCCTTCCCCAGGATGAAAGCCTGGGCCAGACCATCGGGGTTGGGTTGCTCGCAGTAGTCGAAGTGCATGCCGAGGTGCGAACCGTCGCCCAGAAGGTCCTCAAAAGCCGGCAGGTCGCGAGGGGTTGAAATGACCAGAACTTCCCGGATTCCTGCGTGCATCAACAGGCTCAGGGGGTAGTAGACCATCGGTTTGTCGTAGACCGGAAGCAGCTGTTTGCTCAAGACCTGTGTGACCGGGTGGAGGCGGGTGCCGGAGCCTCCGGCGAGGATGATGCCCTTCATCGTTATTTTCCTTTCCTTCCCGAATGCCCGAGTGTCGGAAATGGCTCACTCAGGGGACCGCAAATGGTATCAGGTATAACGGGGGTGTGAAACAACGAACATCGACCGTGCCGGTCTCGGCCGTGCTGATCACCCGTGATGCCGAACAATGGCTGGAGACCGCTCTTCGTCCTCTGACCATCTGTGACGAAATCCTGATTCTGGATTCGGGTTCGACCGATAGGACGCGGGAGATCGCCGGGGCTTTTGGAGCGGTGTGGCACGAGTCTTCATTCGACGGCTACGGGCCCCAGAAGCGCCGGGCGGTCGAACTGGCCCGGTACGATTGGGTCTTGTCGATCGATGCGGACGAGGTACTGGATGACGAGACCGTTCAGGCCATCACGGCCATCGCCTGGCAGACTGAGAATCCTCAGAAGTGCTGGAGAATCAGCCGCCGTCCGTTCGTTGGGAGGCGAGAGATTCGTCACGGCCATTGGGTTCCCGATCCGGTCGTTCGACTGTTCAACAGACGGCGCCACACTTTCAGTCCGGCGCCGGTGCATGAGTCGGTCAAGCCGAACGGCCCGGTTGTCACCCTTCCGGGAGCAATGTCGCACCACAGCTATGACGATTTGGCAGCATTGTTCAGGGCCGACTACCAGCGCCTCAAGGCGGCGGAGTACCGTCGCCGGGGACGGAAGATTCCGGGGGCGTTCAATTTGTCAATCCGGGCCGCATGGGCCTTTGCCTACTCGCTGATCCTCAAGCGCGGGTTCCTCGACGGTCCCGCCGGCGTCGTCATCGCACTGTCAGGCGCGGTCAACGCAGTCTTGGGGCTTGCCTTGGCTGGTGAGGACGTGGCCTGTGACCTGGCGGCGGCCGAACGAGAACGCAATTGAACCGCCAAGACGCGAAGCCCGTGAAGGAAACGCAAAGAGTTTAACCACAAAAGCACAAAGAACACGAAGGCAAGGCAAAAGGTGCAACTCGTTCGACAAAATGCCAAATTTGGTTCCGGTCCCGCCGGGTCGGACTACAGTGAAATCACAAACTTGTATTGCTCTGGTGTCAGTACTTTCTTGGTCTCATAAATACACTTCAGATGTACTTTCGTTGCTTCGCCCTTCAATCCGGCGATTTCATCAACCAGATTCGAGAGTTCTTCGGGTTTTTTGTCTGCCAAAATCCCATCGGCAACTTCTTGTTCCAATGGCGAGATTTTCTTCTTGAGCTGTGTGACGGCTTGAATTGTCTCTTCACGGATTTTCAAGAGCTGATTTTTTTGTTCTTCGCCCAGATTGAGATCTGGGTTGTCCCAATTGCTTTTGATGGTTCCCGTCAGATGGGGCATCATATCCAAGATCAAAAACGGCGGTTTTGGACCTGCCTGAGCAAATGTTGCCGAGATCAATAAAACACCAATAACAATCATCAACTTATTTCTTGAAATCATTTTCTTCTTCCTTTTTTGTGCATTTTTGTGGCTACTCTTCTTGTGGCTTGTTGCAAGAAGCTCAGCCAATAACTACAGCTCCTACTCAATCCCCCGTTCGAACATCGCGTATTCCCGTGTGACCTGGGCCTTGCCGCCGTCCCAGCGTTGGGGTGGGGCGTCCGGGCCCATCAGGCAGTGCTGGACGACCGTTTGACCGGCATCGAGGGCGCGCTGGTAGAGTTCGGCGGCAATCGCCCGGCCCAGGCCATAGCCGTACTGTCCAGGAAGGACCGCCAGGGTTCGGATGTTGAGGGTGTCTGACGGAGCGGCGACGGCGAGACCCAGGCCGACGACCTTCTTTTCAGGATCCAATGCCAGCAGAATCTGGCCGGCGCCGACGCGGGTCAGCCAGCGGTTGTAGATGTCGGAAAACTCCTCGAAGGCGATCGGCGTTACGCCCCAGTTGGAGGCGAAGGAGTGTTGGCACAGTTCGTGGAGACTTTGGATATCTTCCTGCCAGCGTGAAGTGTCGAAGTTGCGGAAGGTGTAGCCGCGTTTCCGATTGAGATCGCGTGAGGTCTTCAATCTGGCCATCTGCGCCTCGATATCGGTGATGCGCTTGGTCGAAAAGGTCCGTACGCGATTGAATCCGCAGGCAATGAACAACTCAGGGTAGTACTTCGGTTGACGTGGCTCGCCGGGGAATGGGGGAGTGTCGAAGCCGTCGGTCATGAAGCGCCAACGATGCCATATGTCACCGGCCATGGGTCCCCGAAGGCTCTTGAGCCCCGAGGCCTTGCACCAGTCTGCCGCGGAATCGACCAGGGCGCGGGCTGCAGTCCTGTCGTCCTCGCAGGTGAAAAGACCGACCAGGCCGATGGGGCCAAGGAGATCGACCGTCTCTTTGTTATGAAAGGCACACAGGCGCCCAACCGGCCTGTCGCCTCGATACGCCACGAAGGCCCTGCTCTCGCCGGTTCGGTAATAGGTATTGGTCGGCGCGAGGAGTGCTTTGGTGCCCGCCTGCTCGGCCTTGGCCTGACCGCCGCTGAGGCCCTCGATGCGCTGAGGCATGGAGAAAAAATCGGCAACCGGCTCTTCATTCTGTGAAAAGGACACCAATCGAATTTCGCTCATGAGATCCTCCCTGGCTCCGATCGCAACCGCTCAGTGCTCTTTGTCGGCGTACGATGGTCTCATCTTACCGGTTCCTTGCGATTATTGGGCACGAACCCCAAGACTGTCCAGTTAAGCCCCGAGGTACAGACCCGAGCGCGGCCAAGATGCCCGTACCACGAAGGGTCGAGAAATTGTGGCGCAGTCCTCCAGCCTGCTTGAGTCCTCAAAAGAACGGTATTGACTCCAACCCTCCCACAACTCAGAAAAACCAGGTTTCTCTGTGCGTGCCCTGAAGGATCCTCCTCCAAGAAATCGACAACCCATGGAGGCAGGTCTTTGAGGGCCTGCCATTCAGGAGAGCTTCTCAGTTTGGGTCTTGACCCTTTCTGGCTCGCCTCCGCCTGAGATCCTGTTTCAGCTTGTGAAAAGATTGACAAGCGGTGTCGCCAATATAGAATGTGTCGGTCCTGGAGGAGGAGGTGCGCAGTGGAACACTACGTCCCCATTTTGGTTTACACGCTGGTTGCGATCTCGTTTCCGATCGTCGCACTGTTGATGGCGAAGGTCATTCGAGCGGGGTCGCCGGATCCGGTCAAGGCGGAACCCTACGAGTGCGGCGTCAAGACCTCGACCGTCGCGTTCGACACCCGGTTTTCCATCCGGTATTACCTGATTGCAGTCCTCTTCGTCATCTTTGACGTCGAGACGATCTTTCTCTTCCCGTGGGCAGTGTCCTTTGACCGGTTGGCCCTGTTCGGTTTCATCGAAATGATGGTCTTTCTGGCCATTCTGCTGGTCGGATACGTCTATGCCTGGCGGAGGGGAGCGCTCGAATGGGCCTAATTGAAGATCGTTTCGAAAAGAATATTCTGACGACGAGCTATGACCTGGTGTTCAACTGGGCGCGCCGTTCCTCGCTCTGGCCGATGCAGTTCGGCCTCGCCTGCTGCGCGATCGAGATGATGGCGACGCTGGATTCTCGTTACGATATGGCCCGATTCGGCGCAGAGGTTTTCCGGGGGTCTCCGAGGCAGGCGGACATGATGATCGTTGCGGGGACCGTCACCGAGAAGATGGCGCCGATCGTCAAGCGTCTCTATAGGCAGATGGCCGAGCCGAAATATGTTTTGGCGATGGGTTCCTGCGCGATGTGTGGAGGTCCTTACAAGACCTATGCCGTCACCCAGGGCGTCGACCGCATCATTCCGGTCGATGTCTATATTCCCGGCTGCCCGCCGAGGCCGGAAGCGTTGCTCTACGGCCTGATGCAACTGCAGCGCAAGATTGACCGACAGACCATTGCCCGCCAGCGGGCTTCATGAGGGGATGCCGATGAGCGACGACAAGCCCACCCCGAACACCGATGAGCCGGTGACTGGCGCCGAGGTCGACAAGGCCGCAGAGATTGCTGCAGCAAAAGCCAAGGTTGCCGAGGAAGCGCCGCCGAAAAACCCATGGGAAGAAAAACCCGTGCCCCCCGTCCACTCGGACGCTATGGACGACGATGACGTGGTGGCCCTCGAGGGCTTGGTCGTCAGTGCCGATCTGTTCACAGGCACCGTCACGGCGACAGTTGAGGCCGAAAAGATCCTGGATGTCTGCCGGTTTCTCAAGGAGGAGCGTGGGTACGCCTTCCTGGTTGACCTGACCGCGATCGACTGGCCTGAACGAGAAGAGGGCCGTTTCGACATCATCTACTGGTTGCATCGCCACGAAGATTCCAAACGCCTCCGCTTGCGTGCGATCCTCGCCGAGGACCAGGCGATTGAGTCGGTGGAATCGATCTGGGGCGCCGCCAACTGGATGGAACGTGAGGTTTACGATTTGTTCGGCGTCATCTTCGAAAACCACCCCGGCCTCGAGCGCATTCTGACCTGGGAAGGCTTCAACGGCCACCCGCTGCGCAAGGATTTCCCTGTCGAGGGCATCGATACCGGCGCGGCAATCTACCCGGACGTCTACCCGCCGGGTGGCGGGCCGATTGTGGCCGATGAAGGAGAGGGGGCATGATGAACGGACCGGAGCGTCCCCTTTTTGACGTCGAAGAGATGGAAATCAGTTTTGGGCCGCAGCACCCGGCGACCCACGGTGTCTTGCGCTTGCAGATGAAACTCGACGGCGAGCGCATTGTCGAGGCCAAGCCGATCATCGGCTACCTTCACCGCGGGACCGAAAAGCTGTTCGAGACGATGACCTTTCCCGCGTGCATCCCCCACACCGACCGTTTGGACTACGTCAACGCGGCACACAACAACCAGGGTTTCTGTATCACGATGGAAAAGCTCCTGGGCATTTCCATTCCTCCGCGAGCCGCATACCTCCGCATGATCCTGGCCGAACTGCAACGGCTTGCCAGCCATCTGGTATGGCTTGCAACTCACGCGGTCGACATCGGTGCGATCACGCCCTTTTTCTATACCTTCCGCGAGCGCGATGAAATCCTCGACCTCTTCGAAGAGTACTGCGGCGCTCGCTTGACCCTCAACACGATGAAGATCGGTGGTTTGCCATTTGAACTGCCCGAGGGGTGGCTGGATCGCTGCGCCAAGTTCGTCGATGCCTTCCCGGCTCATATCGACGAGTACGAGACCCTGTTGACAACCAACCGCATCTGGAAGAGGCGAACGGTCGGCGTCGGGGTCATTTCGCCGGAAGACGCGATCAACATGGGCTTGACCGGACCGCCGCTGCGGGGTTCCGGCATCGAATGGGACATTCGCAAGGTCTTCCCTTACGACCGTTACGACGAGGTCGAGTTCGACGTTCCGATCGGCACCAACTGCGACACCTATGACCGTTACCTGGTGCGGCTCGAAGAGATGCGCCAGTCGATTCGCATCCTTCGTCAATGTCTGGAGAAACTGCCCGAGGGACCGATCATGGCCAAGGCGCCCAAGGTCCTGCGGTCGCCCGAGGGTATGGTCTACGCCTCGGTCGAAAGCCCCAAGGGCGAATTGGGCTACTTCATCGTCGCGACGGAGAAGGGGACGACACCCTACCGCTGCCGGGTCAGGCCGCCGTCATTCGTCAATTTGCAAGCACTGCCCCAGATGGTCAAGGGATCCCTGGTCGCCGATATGATGGCGGTCATCGGAACCCTGGACATCGTTCTGGGCGAGATCGATCGGTAGGGAGCCATGCCGGAACCCATTCTGCAACTGCTGTTGATTCCCCTGATCAAGATCGTCGTCCTTCTGGTCGTCGTGCTGCTGATCGTCGCCTACCTGACCTATGCCGAGCGCAAGATCCTCGCCTACATGCAGGTCCGCCTCGGGCCAAACAGGGTCGGTCCCAAGGGCTGGCTGCAGCCGGTGGCCGACGGGCTCAAGCTGTTCGTCAAGGAAGATCTGGTCCCAGGAGGCGCCGAGAAACTGGTGTTCATGATCGCCCCGGCGATCGTCATGGTCCCGGCGCTTGTGATGTTTGCCGTCGTTCCTTTCGGTGAGCCCTTCAAAGTGGCCGGCATAAGCGTCACGCCCTACCTGGCCGACATCAATATCGCCATACTGTTCATTCTCGGGGTTTCGTCCCTCGGTGTTTTCGGCATCATCCTGGGAGGATGGTCGTCCAACAACAAGTTCTCGCTGATGGGGGGCTTGAGGTCCGCAGCGCAGATGGTGTCCTACGAAATTCCGATGGGTTTTGCCGTCGCCTCAGCGGTCCTGATGGCCGGCACCCTGTCGATGGTCGGTATTGTCGAGGCTCAGCGAACAGCACAATGGTGGTTCATGTTTCCGGGCATTCTCGGCTTTGGCATTTACTGGGTTTGCGGTGTCGCCGAGACCAACCGAAACCCCTTTGACCTGCCCGAGGCGGAGGCAGAACTGGTGGCCGGCTTCCACACCGAGTATTCCGGCATGAAGTTTGCCCTCTTCTATCTGGCCGAGTACGCAAACATGATGATCGTCTCTGCGATGGCTGTCGTCCTGTTCTGCGGGGGGTGGCTGCCGCCTTTCCCCAATCTGCTGGCCGGGCTGTGGGCCTTGCCGGTATTGGCCTGGATTCCGGGCGCCTTCTGGTTTCTCGCCAAGATGTCGTTCTTCCTCTTTTGCTATATCTGGTTCCGCGGGACATTTCCGCGCTACCGTTTCGACCAGCTTATGAATGTGGGCTGGAAGTGGCTCTTCCCCCTGTCGCTGGCCAATGTCATGTTGGTCGCCCTGGGCGTGCTGCTCTTGAAGGGATAGGAGATGTCAGTGAAAGACTTTCTCTCCAAACTGCTGCTGCCGGAACTGCTCAAGGGCATGGGCCTGACAGGGAGCTATCTGTTCCGCAAAAAAGAAACGGTTCAGTATCCGGAGAAACGACTGGAACCCCAGGATCGATTCCGGGGCATGTTCGGCTATTCGCTGGAGCGATGCATCGACTGCCACCTCTGTGCCAAGGCCTGCCCGATCGACATCATCTTCATTCGGGACCACACCGAAGTCGAGGAGGTTGAGGGCAAGGACGGCAAGATAAAGAAGAAAAAGACCAAGGTCATCGACCGTTACGACATTGACGTCAAGCGGTGCATGTTCTGCGGCCTGTGCGAGGAGGCCTGCCCGACCGAACCCAAGTCAATTTGGCTGACGACCTTGAGCTACGAGGGTTCGACCTACGAGCGAAACGAAGGCCTGTATTTCGACAAGGAACGGCTGGAGTCCTGGGAGGGTTTCAAGGCCTTCCCCGGCGTGCCCGTGCCAATCGACGGCCAGAATCCCAGTGATCCTCTGGGGGAAAAACTCAAGGCAGAGATGCCTGAGGAGGGAGCAGCCTGATGGACTTCCTCGTAAGCCACTTTGCGGAAATCCTGTTCTATATCCTCGCGGCGCTGGCGGTGTTGGGCTCTATTGGGGTCATTACTCTGAAGAATCCGGTCCACGCCGCGCTCTCGCTGCTTGGGACATTCTTCATTGTTGCGGTGCTCTTTATCCTGCAGCATGCGGAGTTTCTGGCGGCGGTCCAGGTGATGGTCTATGCGGGCGGCATCATGGTGCTGTTCCTCTTTGTCATCATGCTGGTCAGCGCCAGAGGCTTGACAACGCAGGCAGCCTTCCTCTCACCGCTGGTACCGGTCGCCGTCATTGGGGCGATTCTGGTCGGTGCACTGATCGCTTCAGCCGTTCTGCTGGGAGTCTTTGCCACCGGTAACGCCGGTCCCGAGGCCCTTCAGACGGTTGACGGTGAAGTTCTGGGCAACACCGAAGCGGTCGGCATGGTGCTCTACACCAAATACCTGGTTCCCTTCGAAGTGGTCTCGGTGGTCCTGTTGGTGGCCATGATCGGCGCCATCGTCTTTGGCCGAAAGGATCGCTTCATCGAGGAACACGAAGGGGAGGTGGGGTCATGATTACCGCCACCCACTACCTGATCCTTTCACTGATGATGTTCTCGTTGGGTTTGATCGGGGTCATGGTTCGCCGTAACTTCATCACCGTCTTGATGTCGTTGGAGCTGATCTTCAACGCGGTCAACCTCAACCTGATCGCTTTTTCCTTCCGACTGGGTGACCTCAGCGGCCAGATCCTGGCAATCTTCGTCATCACAGTTGCGGCGGCCGAAGCGGCGATCGGCCTGGGCCTGATCATCGCCCTGACGCGAATCAAGGACACTGTGATCCTCGATGACGCCAATGAGATGAGGAGCTAGCCTATGTCCTTTTACGAGCTGATCTGGCTTGTTCCCCTGTTCCCGCTGGCCGGCGCGCTGGTCAACGGTCTGGTGACCCATCAGATGGGCCTCAAGAAGTCGGTGGCCAACACCATCGCGCTTCTCGGATCCGGGTTGGCCCTCATCTGGGCCTGGGCCGCAGTCTTGCAGTGGTATTTCACCGAAGATCATACGGTGTCCTACGTCGTCAAGGTCTATTCCTGGATCTCCGGCGGGGATCTACCGCTGCTCTCCGGGGGAACCGCGCCGCTGGAGATCTCCGCCTCGTTCCAACTTGATCCGATCTCGGCGGTGATGGCCTGTTTTGTCACCTTGGTCGGCTTCTTGATCCACCTCTATTCAGTCGGCTACATGCACTCAGAGTCCGACAAGGCCTACAGCCGGTACTTCTCATACCTCAACCTCTTCATGTTCTCGATGCTGACCCTGGTGTTGGGTTCCAATCTGGCGGTGCTCTTCATCGGTTGGGAGGGCGTCGGTCTGTGCTCCTACCTGCTGATCGGTTTCTATTACGAAAAGGATTGGTGCGCAGCAGCCGGAATGAAGGCCTTCATCGTCAACCGCATCGGGGACTTCGGCTTCCTTTTGGCGATCTTCTTCACCTTCGGCTGGTTCGG
>JAUXDC010000134.1 GCA_030618605.1 Holophagae bacterium
GGAATACTTCCCCCACCATCGGTCATGATCGTGCCGAGCAACAACATGACGTCTGAACCCGGAGGAAACCTGACCGGTTCCATGTGCGTCACTTCGTCCATCTCGGCCTTCGATGTGATCGCCACACCTTCCCACAGATCATTCCGACTGTAGGACGTGATGCCCAGCATCACCTCTGAGTTGGTCCGGACAACGTTCCCAAGCTGTTCGGAGACATTCTTCAGATTGCCGGCTTCCCGACATTTCATCAACAAGGAGACCGTTCCCAATACCCCAGCCGAGAGTACGACCTTGGGCGCCGTGAATTGCCCCTTCTCTCTGAAGAACCGCCGGGTGGACCGCTTCCATTGGATCCTGTAGCCACCGCCCTCCAACGGTTGGACGCAGTGAACCATGGTCTCCGGGATCACCGTTGCCCCCATCTTTTCTGCGAGATAGAGATAATTCTTGTCCAGGGTGTTCTTGGCCCCTTTTCGGCATCCCACCATGCAGGCGCCGCAGAAAGTGCACCCCGTACGGGCGGGCCCTTCCCCGTCAAAATAGGGATCGGGCACTTCAACATCAGGTTCGCCGAAGAAGACGCCGACATCGGTCGGCGTGAAGGTATCTCCACGCCCCCGACGGATAGCCGCATTCTTCAGAGCTTCGTCGGCCGGGCCGAACTGCGGATTCGGGGTCGTTCCCAGCATCCGCCGTGCCGTAGCGTAGTGGTCAGGCATGATCGAGCGCCAATCTTCGAGGTCCTTCCACTGAGGGTCGTCCCAAACCGTATCCGGAGGTGCAAAGTGGGTATTGGCGTACAAAAGGCTGCCCCCGCCGACGCCGACCCCGTGGAGAATCAAAACCTCTCGGAGCAGGTGCAGGCTCCACGCGCCATAACAGGCGGCCCAGGGAAACCAGAAGGACTTGGGGAGATTCCAATTGCTTCGGGGATAACTGTCTTCTGTCCAGCGTTTCCCCTTCTCGAGAACGGCCACCCGATAGCCTTTTTCCGAAAGCCGCAGAGCGGCAACCGAACCGCCGAAACCCGAACCAACGATGATGACATCATAGTCGAAATGCTGAGACTGATCTTGTGCGTGACTGTCCATGGCTTGAGTCTAGCGCGATTGCCGTGCTGCGGCAAATGGGAGTGGTAAACGAATTTAACGAGCGCCCGTTCCTCAAGGGGTGATCCCCTTCCGTTTCGAGCACGGGCACGGCACGCCGCGCCCCTACACGCCCCAGTCCCATGCAACCCGCTATACTCCCGGCCATGAGGATCTTTGCTCCCCTCGCTGCCTTGTGTCTCATTGCGGCAGTCTCGTTCGTTTCGTTTGCCCAACCGGCTCCTCCACCGACATTGGTTCAGGCCGACGGGACTCATGTCGAATGGAAAGAATGGCTCACCGAGCATGGCGCAACGGCCATCGTTATCTGGGGTTCCTGGCTTCCGGAGGATCAGCGAGATATCAAGCGGCTTGCCGAGATTCGCAAAGCCGCCAACGGCACAGGATTGAGTTTTGTCGTCATCGCTATTCAGGAACCGATTGAAGCCAGCCGCGAGGTTCTGGATTCGAGTGACCTCCCCTGGCTGCACGACCGACACGGCGCCATGCTCAAACATCTCCTGATCTATCAGGTTCCGGCCTTGGCGGTGATTGACAGTGACGGCACGGTCCAGGATCGCCTTGAGGTCGATCCTGGGGCACTGACTCGTTGGAGCGGCTCGAAGTGAAACGCAAAGTTCTGCTGGGAGTTGCAGGGCTGTTCGCCGCTGTCTTGGTCGTCCTTTGGATGATCCTGCCCTCCGGCGGCGATCACGTGCTGGTTCGGGAGCTGATAGTAGTGGTTCCCCTCGAAGCCTTTCATCCGACGGTAACGACAACCGTGGTTTCCGGCGATACGCTGGAGAGCGTGGCTCGTCGATTGGCCGGTAAGGACTGGCCACGGTGGCGTACCGCACTCGTTCAGCAAATCGACCCCCGATCCCTCTTGCCCGGCACCCTCTTTTCCGGCCGCATGAGTCCTTCAGACCACCTGGAGAGCCTGGTAGTCAAACTGGATATTCGGAGCGAGGTCCATCTTGAAGACCAAGGCGCCACGATTCTCACAACCACGATTGAACGCCCCATCCACTCGGAAATCGTCCGATTCGAAGGTGTCATCCAATCCTCTCTCTTCGGTGCAATAGACTCGATCGGGGCCAGACCGGAACTCGCCGTCCGGATGGCTGACATCTTCCAGTGGGACATCGACTTTCTCCGCGACATCCGGAAGGGAGATCACTTCATCGCCCTGGTCGAAGAGCACAGGATCGACGGAGAGTTTTTCGGCTACGGAACCCTGTACGCGGCCCGTTTCACCAATGCCGGGAAGGAACTCAACACCTTCGCCTATGCTGATGCCGATGGAATCGTCGGCTACTACGACCTTGAGGGTGCGCCGGTTAAGAAGCAGTTCTTGCGGTCCCCTCTCAGATTCAGCCGGATCACCTCCCGTTTCAGCCTCAACCGTTTTCATCCCGTCCATAAGAAGAGAATGCCGCACTATGGAGTCGACTACGGCGCCCCCATCGGCACACCTGCTCATGCCACTGCCACGGGAACCGTCACGTTCGTCGGTCGCAACGGAGGAGCCGGCAACATGGTCAGGCTTCGGCACTCCAACGGCTACGAAACCAACTATCTCCACCTCAGCCGGTTCGCAAAAGGAATTCGAAAAGGCGCCCGAGTCTCTCAGGGACAGGTGGTCGGGTATGTGGGCTCCACCGGATGGTCGACCGGTCCCCACCTTGATTACCGTGTCAAGAAGAACGGCCAGTGGATCAATCCCTTGCTCATCAGCTCCCCACCTGCAGACCCATTGCCCGACGACCTGCTGCAGCGGTACCTGGCACACGCCCTCGCCCTGCTTGAGGTGATCGAAGGCCGGGAACCACCCTCGGGTGCGCAGTGTTAGGAATCATTACCGGTGGCTTTAGGAGGGTGTAGCAAAACCGTGTGCCGGAGGGATCAGGGATAATTCCACCAGGGAGTCATGATGCAACGATCAAACCATTGGGATCTCGCCGTTCAATCCGTCAAAAGCAATCAACCCGCCGTGCTGGTCATCGTCGTCGATCATCAAGGATCGGTCCCGGGCAAGACCGGCGCCCTGATGGTCGTCGCCCCGGACCGGGTCGAAGGCACCGTTGGCGGCGGCCTGGTCGAACATCAACTGATTGAGCTGGGCCGGCAGAATCCAGAGGTCCAGTTATTTCCCTTCGCCCATGATGGAGAAGGATCGGACTCGATCTGTTCGGGTCACCAGACCTTCGCCATCCTCCCCCTCGATCAGAAGCACCTCGAGGCACTCGAAACGCTCTCCGCAATGGAGGCCGAGGGCCGAACCGGCACCCTGACTCTAAACAGGGACGGCCCATCGATCGAGTCCTCCGTCATCCGGACAAATGGCTTTACCGGCGGAGACGACAGCTGGTCCTTCGTGACGCCGATCGGCCCGCTGGACACCCTGACGATTGTCGGAGGCGGACATGTCGCCCTGGCCCTTTCCCGGGTGATGGCAACCCTCCCCTTCCGAATCGTCGTGCTGGACGACCGACGCGATCTTCCGACCCTCGAGAACAACATTTGGGCCCACTCCACACAGCAGATCCGATGGGATGAGGTCGAGCAATTTGTTCCCGAGGGAGACCACTCGTGGACCGTCATTATGACTCGAGGCCACGCCCACGACACCGCAGCTCTCAAACACCTACTGCCACTCAAGCTCCGTTATCTCGGTATGATGGGCAGTGCGGCCAAAGTCCGCCAGGTCTTCAACGAACTCCTCGGAGAAGGTATCTCTTCAGCAGACCTCGGCCGGGTTCACGCCCCGATCGGCGTTCCCATCGCCTCTCATACGCCAGAGGAAATCGCCATTTCGGTTGCCGCCGAAATCATCAAGGTAAAAAACAAAAAGACAAATGAAACGCAAAGAAAATGAACAAGATAATTTGTTAACCCCTTTGCGTCTTTGCGGTTCAAATTTTGCCCTCAGCTCTTCATCGCCGCCCCTACTGCCTCAAAGAATTCATCCAGATCTTCGTCGGCGAAAAAGCGATTGGGGCCCGGCATCAGTCCGACCGGTCCCTTGTTGACAACGATCACCGGGCATCGTGCCATTGCCGGTAAGGAAGCAACCGGATAGACCGTCAACGACGACCCCAACACCAGCAACAGATCAGCTTCCTCGACCTCAGCCGCTGCCCGATCCATCCCATTGACTGCCTCACCGAAGAACACCACGTCCGGTTTGATCAGACCTTTGCAGTCCCTGCAAAAGGGCACGCTCTCCGTTTCAACCCTTGACCTCAGGGTCTCAAAGCTCCACTCCTGCCCGCACTGAAGGCACCGTGACGTCCAATAACCCCCGTGAACGGAGATTACGTTATTCGACCCGGCCCGCTGGTGGAGGAAATCAATGTTCTGAGTCACCACGCAGCGAAGCTTTTCCTCACTTTCCCTCCGGGCAAGGAAACGATGGGCTGCCGTTGGTTCGATACTGTCGACAACCGAAAGAAAATCGCGGGTGAAATCATAAAACGGTTTGGGGTCGTGGAGAAAGGCGTCAATATCGAACACCGTCTCCGGATCGTAGCGGCGCGTGACATAAAGACCATTGGGACCACGAAAGTCCGGCACGCCTGCAGCGGTCGAGATCCCGGCTCCGGTCAAGGCCACAACCCGCTCAGCTGCCATCAGCATGTCGGCACACTCTTGGGCTGAGATCGTGTTTTGCATCGGACTTTCATTATAGTCGCTTAGCCCTCGAAGCCTCGAATATTTTGAGCAACCTCTGAGCGGAGGGATGAAGCCAGAAACCGGGAACTCGGTGTTTCCCAACGTCATAATGCGCGATCGGAGTCGCGCGCTCCCTCCCCGCTTCCCAGCATCTTCGCCGGCGCCGGGTTAGAATGAAACCATGCGAACCCGCTTTGTCAATCTGAGAATTCCCGGGATTGGGAACGATACCGCCCGGGCAGAGATCCTGGTGACCGACGGTCTGATCGAGGAGGTATTGGAAGACAACTCCCAAACTGCGGTCGGGGGCGAACAATGGGTCGACCTCAACGATGCGCTGGTATTGCCGGGACTGATCGACGGCTATGTCAATTTTGCCGACCCCGGCTTTCCGCTACGAGGCGACTTTTCCAGCGGAACTGCGGCTGCCGCAGCGGGAGGTGTCACCTGTGTCGCAGACCTTCCCTGCTCTTCCGACCCACCGGTGACTACAGAGGACGGCCTTGAGTACAAGGCCCGGATTGCGGCGGCCAAAGCCCACGTGGATTTCATGTTGTGGGGAGGGATTTCCGGCACCGCCTTCAAAAGGGCCGACTGGAAAGACCTCATGTTGTCTTTTGTAGACTCAGGGGTTGCGGCGATCCACCTCTCAATGCACTCGGATCTCAGTGATTGCCCGGAATTGGATTTCGAACAATTGGCCGAAGTGACCCAGGAGGCTTGGCGTTTGGGCATCCCCGTCGGCCTCCATGCTGAGGCCCCCGACGCCATCCGTCAGGCGATCCGCGAGTGCCGTGGACGCGGAGACGACGGACCAGCCGCGTGGACCGCAGCTCACCCATCCGAAACAGAATATTCGGCCGTCGCCGTGGCGCGCGAGCTGTGTCGATCCACAGGTGTCAGGCTCCACCTGATGGGCATTGGATCCGGAGACGGGCTCGACCTCATCCTCGAAGGTCGCCAGGAAGGCCTGCCCCTGACTGCCGCAGTGTGCCCTGCATTCCTCGAGTTCTGCGCCGCTGATTTCGAAAGCAAGGGGTCCGAAATCAAACTCAGCCCAGCCTTGAAAACCACCGAGGACCGGGAACGACTGTGGCAGGGTCTGAGAGATTCCAGCATTGAAATGGTTCAATCAGGACACGTCGCCATTCAATGGCCCGAGGAAAAGAACAACGGATCCATTTGGAACGATCGCTCCGGGTTTCCTGGGGTACAGTGGACACTTCCTTATCTCTATTCGGAGGGTGTCTCGACCGGACGAATCAGTCTCGAGCGTTTGGTCGAGTTGATTTCGACCGGTCCGGCCAGATTTTTCGGGATCGATCATCTCAAAGGAAATCTCAAACCCGGGATGCACGCCGATTTCGTCGTCTTCGACGATAACCAAACCTGGGAGGTCCGGGCTTCCAACGTTCATGGTCTCAATCGTTTCACCCCATTCGAGGGCGCCACGTGGACCGGCAGGGTCCGAGCGACCTACCTTCGGGGTAACTGTGTCTACCGGCGGACTCCTGACGGGCGCGAGATGTTCGGAACGCCCGGGTCAGGCCAGTGGATCACCCGCGGTCAACCGGTGTGAGGGTAGGCAGCTGGAACGCTAGGAAGCTGGAACGCTAGGACGCCCGGATACGGAGAGGGAGCGCACGACTCCGATCGTGCATCGAGCCTCCTAAGATATCGAGGTATTGAGGGTAACGATGCAGGTACGGAGACCTGCGCTCGAGGTGGTTATTTCGCCTCTCGAGGTTCCTTTTGTTTCAGGGCATGGGCCGGGGCGGGAGCCCCGCGCTCCCACTAGGACCCCAACCATCCCCCCCTTTGTGTTTCCTTGGCGTCTTGGCGATTCATACGGATCCTCATGCCACCTGAGGTTACGTTGCCCGAACGATGTCGTGAGCTCTCGTTTTGCTTCCTAGCTTCCTGGCGTCCCAGCATTCCAGCCTATTTGACTTTTCAAACAGTCGTTTTATACTGTTGTTCTAAACGATTGATTTGATCATCAATCAATCTGATCAGGAGTACATCGTGGCGAGTGAACCCAAGAACGGCCATGCCGAGACCCGAGAGCGAATTCTCCATACAGCCGAACGCCTGTTCGCCGAGAAGGGCTTCGACGGGACGTCGATTCGCGACATCACCACGGAAGCCGAATGCAACGTCGCGGCGGTCAACTACCACTTCGGTGGCAAGGACAAGCTCTATATCGAGACCTTCAGACGGTTGTTGGTCGACCTGCGCGATCGCCGGATTTTGAGTATGCGTAGAGACATGAGTGCTGTCCCCGACCCCTCCTTGGAGTATTTCCTGGAGAGTTTTGCAAATGCCTTTCTGGAACCTCTGGTCGACGGCAGCCGGGGCCGACTGATCCTGTCTTTCTTTGCCAACGAAATGATGGATGCCCACTTGCCATCCGGCCTATTTTTTGAGGAATTCGTGCGACCTATGATTCAGGTCACAAGCGACGCTCTTGATCGGGCGGGACCACCACTCGAGCCCGAGACTGCGCTGATGTGCATCATGTCAATCGTCGGGCAACTCCTCCATACACTCAAGGCACTCCCTTACTTCTCGAACCCAGTGGGACCCCACATCGTACCGACCGATCTCAGTGACCATATAAAACACGTCGTCCGTTTCTCCGCAGCCGGTATCCGAGCATGTGCTGCCCCGGTGGAGGCCTCCTGATGCGCAGACTTGTAGTCCCTCTCCTGACAATCGTCCTGGCCGTAACCGGATGTACCCTCGGCCCTGATGCCGAAAGGCCCCAAACCGCAGCCGACACCGCCGCGACTTTCGCCAACGCCCAGGGTGCCGTAACTCCTGCCACAGACCTTAGCCCGTGGTGGACCCGGTTCGGCGATGTTACGACGACAGAAATGGTGGTACTGGCCCTGGAAAACAACACCGACCTCCAGGTCGCTGCGGCAAGACTCCTCGAAGCCGAGGCAGCATGGGGCCAAAGCCGGTCAACCCTCTGGCCGAAGGTCGATTACAACCTCTCGGGAAGCCGAACCAAGAACTCGTTTGTGTTGCCGGAAATGGGTCGGCGAACCATCTATTCAACAACGTACTCCGACGGAATCAGCGTGTCCTACCAGGTCGATCTTTTCGGAAAGCTCAAGCGAACCCGCCAAGCAGCCTGGGCCAACCTCCTGGCCGAGCAGGCAGCTCGGGAAACCGTGGAACATGCTGTGATCGCAGGGGTCGTTCGCGCCCGGGTCCAAGTCGCAACGGCCGAAAGGGCCCTTGAAATTGCCGTGGAAATTCGGAACAGTTGGGAGAAAACCCTGGCGACCGTTGAAAGGCGCTATCGATCCGGCCTCGTCGGGGCCGTCGACCTCCACCTTGCCCGAGAAAACCTTGCCGCCACGCGTGCGGCCGAAACGCAGATTGCCGCCTCGGTCAAGAAAGCCCGCCACGGCCTTGACGTTTTGGTCGGCCGAAGACCGGGCACCGGCCCACTCTTCCCGGACACCCTCCCCGAACTGCCGGACTTGAGTCCGGTCCCCACCGGCCTGCCCGCCGCCCTGCTTGACCGCAGGCCCGATGTCCTCCGTTCCGAAATGCAACTCAGCGCTGCGACCTACGGCATCGGTGCGGCCCTGGCCGACCTCTACCCAAACCTCACCTTGACCGGTTCTGGGGGTTCGTCCTCCGATTCATTGGGCGATCTCCTGGACATCGACTCGGTGGTCTACAACGCCGTTGCCGGTCTGGTTGGACCGATCTTCTCCGGTGGCGCCCGCAGAGCCGAAGTTGAGGCCGCAAGGGCCAGAGCCGACGCCGCCGGCGCCGCCTATGCCGGCGTTGTGCTCAATGCCCTGCGAGAAGTCGAAGACGCCCTGGTCGCCGACGACGCCAATCGGCAGCGACTCGAACACAACCAACGGCGTCTTACCGAGGCCAACTCCGCCGACACGCTGGCTCGCGAGCGCTACAGCCGGGGGGTCGAAGCATTCTTGAAAGTCCTCGAGACCGAGCGGCGACTGAGAAGTGCCGAAGAGGCCCTGATCACTACCATGGCAGATACCTGGAACACCCGAATCGACCTCTTCCTGGCCCTTGGCGGAGACTGGACACTGCCGCAAACCGAAACCGACCAGCCCGCTATTCCAACCGAAGACAAATCTAACGGACGTCCCGCCGCCAATCCAAAATCGACTGAAACAAAGGTGTCACCATGAAAAACCGCCCCCTCAAAATCGCCGCTCCGATCGTGATCCTGATCCTGGGCGTCGCAGCAGCATTCATTCTCGCTTCATCGAGACGTGCGCCCGAACGCGAACAGAGACCGGTCCTCGGCCCCCTGGTCGAGGTGATCACCACCCAACCGACGGCGGTCGCCACGGTCGTCCGCGGCCACGGCGAGGTCAGGGCCAAGACCACCGTTGAGATCGTTCCCCAGGTTGCGGGCCAGGTGATCGCCATGCATCCCGGCCTGGTCGCCGGGGGCCATTTTCGCGCCGGTGAAGCACTGCTGACGATCGAACCCCGGGACTACGAATTGGCCGTCGAGCGCGCCAACGCAGCCGTCGCACGGGCCGAGGTCAGTCTGGAACGTGAACAGGCCGAAGCAGAGGTCGCCCTCCAGGAATGGGAAGCCATCCACCCTGGCGAAGAACCCAGTTCCGGCCTTGTTGTCCGGGAACCCCAGGTTCGGCAGGCCAGGGCTGAACTGGCTGCCTCACAGGCTGACCTGGCGGTGGCGCGTCTCGGCCTCGAACGAACCACTATCACCCTGCCCTTCGACGGCATCGTCGAAAGCGAAATGGTTGATCTCGGCCAGTACGTGACGATCGGCAAGAAGCTGGCAACGGTCTACGGCACCAAAACGGCCGAGGTTCGCGTCCCCCTGGCCGAGCGGGAACTGGCCTGGTTCCGGGTCCCCTCCCGGCCCGGCATCAAGGGGCCGCCGGCTACCGTCATTACCAGCTTCGGCGGCGTGACCCAAAAATGGTCTGGTGAGGTCGTACGCATCGAGGCCCGGGTCGACACGATTTCCAGAATGATCCCCGTCATCATTGCCGTTCCCGATCCGTTCCGCACCACCGGCCATGAGATTCCGTTGCTTCCGGGCACCTTCGTCAAGGTTGAAATCTCAGGCCACGCTCTCGAACAGGTCGTCGCTGTTCCCCGCCACGCAATTCGAGAAAACAGCGTTGTCTGGACCGTCGTGGGAGAGCAACTCAAAATCACTCCGGTCACCACCGTTCGGACCGATCTGGATACCGCCTACATCACCGAGGGTCTCGAACCAGGCGATCGGGTGGTCATCAGCCAACTCGACGCCGTGACCGACGGCATGATCGTCCGGGCCGTTGAGACGACAGCATTGATCTCAGATGCGGCTACGTCTTCAGATTCTCGGAAAAGTGGACCAGATTTGCAGTCTCAAGTCTCTGACACCAGTTTGCTGATCGAATTGACGGAAATCCGGGGACGACGAGGCGTTTTCTCTC
>JAUXDC010000259.1 GCA_030618605.1 Holophagae bacterium
GTTGAGTTGGCGATAAAGGGCAGGGCGATGCCCCAGAACATCAGCTTGAGCATCAGGGGCGAGTCGACCGCCCTGTTTTTCATGACGGCCCACAGACCCCAAAGCCCCAAGAGCAGCATGGCGAAGCCCGCGCCGACCATCAGGCGGAAGGTCCAGTAGGACACGGCGACCGGGGGCACATAGTCTCCCGGGCCGTAGGTCTGAACGTATTCGTCCTGAAGGTCATTGATGCCCTTGACCTCGCCTTCAAAACGGTTGTAGGCCAGAAAGGACAGCAGGCCCGGTACCTTGATGGCCCAGACATCCTTGCGTTCGGCCTCGTTTCCGATGGTGAACAGTGACATCGATGCCGGGTCTTCGGTTTCCCAGAGGGCCTCGGCTGCAGCCATCTTCATCGGTTGGATCTTCATCATGTACTGGGACTGGCTGTGGCCGACCAGGATCACCAGGACGGTTCCCACCAGGGCGTACACGATGGCCAGGCTGAAGCTCTTGCGGAAGATTTCGAGATTGTCCGATCGACGGGCCAGATGCCAGGCGGCGATACCGGCGACGAAGAAGCCGGCGGTGGCGACCGCCGAGGCGAAGACGTGTGGCCACTGGACCCAGACGTGACCGTTGGTGGCCAGGGCGAAGAAATCCACCATCTCGGCGCGGCCGTTGCGCAGGACGTACCCGACCGGCTGCTGCATGAAGGAGTTGGCGATCAGAATCCATACCGCGCTGAGATTGGAACCGATGGCGACCATCCATGCCACCGCACAGTGTGCCTTGGGTGAAAGCTTGTCCCAGCCGAAGATCCACACGCCGATGAAGACCGATTCGATGTAGAAGGCCAACAGGGCCTCAATTGCCAACGGCGCCCCGAAGATATCGCCCATGAAGCGGGAGTATTCCGACCAGTTCATGCCGAACTGGAACTCCTGGACAATTCCGGTGGCAACACCAATGGCAAAGTTGATCAGGAACAGTTTTCCCCAGAACTTGACCGCTTTCTTCCACTGCTCGTCACCCGTCTTGACGTAGATGGTCTCCATGATGGCGATCAACACCGAGAGACCCAACGTGACGGGAACGAAGAAATAGTGGTAGACGGTGACGATGCCGAACTGGAGCCGGGCCAACAGTAATGCGTCCATGAATTCCTCCCCCTTTTAATCAACGCTCGGCGAGCGACCGTACGTTACGGGCACTCGCCGAGCATGGAATCGATATCAGGAACATTTCGCAAAACAGTACCATAACTTCCGAATTTGGTGATAATTAGATAATTGTTCATATGAAAATATGTCTCTCCGTATTCCCGCGCTTCTGGATAAGGATCCACGAGGTGGACTCGATACCAAGTTGACAGAGTGGACGATCTGGACACGGTGGACAGTCCACTGGCGTCTTCCGCTTCGTTGGGCTCCTCAGAAACTGCGCCGTGACCCGCCACGGGCGATCCACTATAGTTTTCCAAGAGAGGAGGCCCAGATGTTGATTGAGAGATCTCAGCGAGGGGTGATTCGGCATACCGGGACCGTCTACGGAAACTCTGTTGAGGGGAACCCTCTCACCGTTTGGCTTCCCGAGACCAACAGCCCTGACATCCTGGTTCTGGCCTCCATTCACGGGGATGAAGCGGAGACGACTGTGATTCTTTCGGATGCTCTTCGATCGATCAGCCCGGATGGTCTGAAAAATGCGGCCATTTTGTGCGGCAATGTCGATGGGCTTGCCCGTGGAACTCGAGGTAATGCACGAGGTGTGGATCTGAACCGTAATTTTCCAACGGCCAACTGGTTGCCCGAGCCCGTTTATTACAAGAGTCGAAAAATCGAACCGCAGGACATCACGCTCAGCCCCGGGGAACACCCGGCTTCGGAGCCGGAAACCAAAGCGTTGCTGTCTCTTCTCGAGAAACTGAAACCCCGCGCAGTCGTCACCCTTCATTCGGCGCTGGCGTGCATCGATGATGCCGACGGTTCTGTTCTGGGACGACTACTGGCTCAAAAAACCGGCCTGCCGTTGGAGGTGGGTGTCGGGTATCCCACGCCGGGCTCTTTCGGTTCGTGGGCCTCGGAACAGAATCTGAACCTGATCACCTACGAATTCGAGGCCGCATCGCCGTATGACCTCAAAGAACGGCACACGCCGGTGTTGATCGATGTGTTGACCGGGAATGTCGAGTTCTGAGGAACCATGCATATCCTCATCACAGACTCAGGCGTCGGCGGATTGTCCGTATGTGCGTATGCAGAGCGGTTCCTTCGGACCGCCGGCATCAAGGAGCCGGTGAGACTGACCTACGTCAACGCCTCTCCGGAGAATGATTTCGGTTACAACTCAATGGCATCGAGGGACGAAAAGGTGGAGAATTTTGATCGATTTCTCCACATCGTCGCCGACAGGTATCAACCCGATCTGATCTTCGTTGCCTGCAACACCCTTTCCGTGTTGATGGCCGACACCGAATTCTTGAGAGAAGACCGCACGCCGGTCCGGGGCATCGTGGAAACCGGAGTCAATCGCCTCCTCATTGATCTTGGTCGCCGGCCGCAGTCAAACGTGGTGATCTTCGGTACGGTGACCACGATCGACGAGCAGACATACCCCGGGCTTCTCAAACACGGTGGAATTGCCGAAGGCAGGATCATCTCTCAGGCGTGCCCCTCTCTGGCCGATACGATTTCGGAGGATCGTCAGGGCTCGAAGGCTCAGGAGAAGATCAGGGAATTCGTCGACGCGGCTCTCGACAGCTCAAGACCCCCGACTGCTGAATATCTGGCCTACCTCGCCTGCACCCACTACGGCTATCGGAAGGAGTTTTTCGCGGCAGCGTTTGCAGAACGCGGCATTGACGTGCAGATCCTCAATCCCAACGAGTTTGTGGCCGAAGAGCTCTTCGGTTCATTGAAATCAGATCTCGGTCGGCCCGGGTACGATGGTGATATCGAGGTCGAGTTCGTCACCCGGTACCGTATTCCGGAAACGGCGCTCGAGACCATCGCATTTTTCCTGAAGCCGGTCTCGCCGAGGACCATCAAGGCCTTTCACGATTACACCCACGATCCCGGGCTTTTCTGACGGGAACCGTCGACCGGGAGTGCCCAAACTCAATCCCATCCGCGCGAAGCGCTCTACCTCGGAGTGAGGCTTGGATTGGTCTGGAGCATTTCGGCCATATTGGTATTTCTGGAAAACCAATACGGGCCTCACTCCGAGGTCCACGAATTGCTTCCGGTATCATGTCCCGATGAAGCTCATTCGTCCCCCACGTCTTTATCCCGGTGATCGCGTCACGGTCGTGGCAGCGTCCGGTCCCGTCAACCGGGAGAAGTTCTCAGCTGGTGTCGAGGTCCTGGGCGGCCGGTACGACTTGAGCTTTGACGAGAGTTCACTCTTCGCCCGTAAGGGCTTTCTCGCGGGCGAAGACGCCCATCGCCTCGACCATCTGAACGCGGCTCTCAGGGACCCTGATTGCCGGGCCATCATTCTGGCGCGTGGAGGATATGGCCTGACCCGTATTCTGCCTGGCATCGACGGGGAGGCTCTGCGGACTGATCCCAAGGTGATCGTCGGTTACTCCGATGTCACCGCCCTGCTGTCGGTATGCATTCATTCAGGGGTCGCGGCCATCCACGGGCCCATGGTCAGCGACTTCGGTGAACTGTCTGAGGGTGATCGAGATTCACTGTTCAATCTGCTCGAAAATCCTGACCCCGGATTGATTTTCGCCGGGTTGGAAACGCTGATGGAAGGTCGGGCTCGAGGACCTCTGCTGGGAGGCAATCTCGAGGTTTTGTCCCGCCTGTTGGGCACTCCATTTCAGCCTGATTTCGAGGGCGCCATTCTCTTCCTCGAGGAAGTTGGAGAGTTTCCATATCGGGTTGATCGCCTTTTGACCCACCTGGAAATGGCCGGAGTTTTTGATTCGGTGTCGGGCATCCTCATCGGCGACTTCACCGACTGTGACGAACTCGAGGAGGGTCTGGTCCAGCCACCCAGTGGTCGTGATGTGCTGGTCGAGCGATTGGAGCGCCTGAGAGTCCCGGTTGCTCTGGGTGGAGCTTTCGGCCATGGTGACCGAAAGCGGTCGTTGCCCGTTGGGGTGCCGGTCGAATTGGACGCGGGCCAAGGGGTTTTGACGGCGATTGAAGGCGCTGTGTCGTAACCCGCACTTCACCGGTTTTCGCACCTTGTTTCCTTTTTCCTTTCTGTCTTGGTACCTTATTTTTGCGTTTCCCATTTTTTAGGAGATTCGAAGCTGTCAACAGGAGAGTGAAATGATGGAGAATGCTAATCAAAAAGGTGAACCCACTGTGGAGGAAATTCCCAAGAAGAAAAAAAAGCTCGCCATGCCTGATACCTACATCATCGTGGCCTTCATCGTGTTGATCATTGCGGGACTGACCTGGGTGATCCCACCCGGAACATATGATTATCAAGAAGTGGACATCAACGGTAGTTTAAGAGGCGTTCCAGTAAACGGAACGTTTCACTACCTGGATGCATCGGAAGCCAATCCGACGGGATTTCTTGATTTCTTCAAGTCGCTGTACACCGGATGCGTGGATGCCGCGGATATCATCTTCGTTATTTTTGCATGTGCAGGCACATTCGGCATCCTCGTCAAGACAGGGGCCTTCCATGCAGGCATCGGCACCGTGCTCCGGAAAATGGGCAACAAGGATATTCTGTTGGTGCCAATTTTGATGTCGGTTTTTGCTCTCGGCAGTTCGCTATTCGGTATGTTGAGCGAGTTTTATGGTTTTATCCCGCTGATGGTGGGGCTCGGTGTCGCACTTGGCTATGATGCAATGTACGGCTTTGCGATTATCGCCCTGGGTGAGTATGTGGGATTTATGGGCGCCACCTTGAATCCCTACACCGTTGGTGTCGCACAGGCCATCGCGGGAGTTCCCATCTATTCGGCTCTGGGATTCCGGATATTCGCTCTGGTCTGTTTCATCCTTGTCGCATCGGCGTATGTCATTATCTACGGAAAGAGGATCCGGAAGAACCCTCGCCTTTCCGTTGTCTATGGAGAAAAGTCCATCCATGCGCTCAACATGGACGAGCTTGACCAGTACAAGATGAATTTCAAGGCGGTGTTGATCATTCTCGACGTTTTGGCAACTCTGGGAATCCTGATGTACGGCATGATGAGGCTGGGGTGGGGTTATGGCGAACTCGTCGGGTTATTCCTCATTATGTCCATGATCGCTGCCGGTATCGACGGCTGGTCTCCCAACCGCTGGGTTCATGAGTTTATTCTGGGTGTCAAAACGATTCTGTGGGGTGGCCTTCTGACGGGTGTGGCCAAAGCAATCGTCGTTGTCATGGAGGACGCCTACATCAAGGATACGATCATCTTCGGGCTGTCCAACAGTTTGAAGGGCCTCCCCGCCACGGTGTCTGCACAGACGATGCTGGTGGCTCAGACGGTGCTGAATTTCTTTATCCCGTCGGGAAGTGGGCAGGCAGCAGCAACAATGCCGATCATGGCGCCTCTTGCCGACATGCTGGGTGTCAGCAGACAGGTTGCATGTCTGGCATTCCAGTTTGGTGACGGGCTTTCCAACCTGGTATGGCCGACATGCGGATGCGTGATCATATG
>JAUXDC010000220.1 GCA_030618605.1 Holophagae bacterium
GCTTCTGCCAGGTGGACCCGTCCGTCGTTGTATAAATGACTCCCCCTCCTGGTGAAGGAAGGGTCACGTCATATCCAACAGCTATTAACATCGAGGTTGATGTACCCATACCCATCATGGAGCCGTATTGAGGGAAGGACGGCAACCCAACTCGATACTGCCAGCTGACGCCATCAGAACTGTCATAGACGTTCCCGTCATCGTCAATCAACCTAAATTTGCCGGAAAAGAATTCGACGCAGAAAATGTCCTCTGAAGTTGGGCTTTGGCTTGTCGACCAGTTTTGACCGTCCACGCTCCACAGAACCGTCCCGTCACGACCGACTGCCACCATCCGGGTGGGGCTTGTTGCCAGCCCTCGCAGTTCCGAAGAGGCCGGAGTTCCCTGTTGCGACCAGTCCACCCCGTCGGAGCTTGTCATAATGATGCCATCCTCTCCGACTGCGACGAATCTGGAATTGAACCAGCGGACCTCGGTAAAGTTATTGCTCACTCCCGCGTATCTCCAGTTCCAGTCCAATCCATCGACGCTGTAGTAGAAGTCATTGCCCCCAACTACAACCCACCTCGACCCACTGAAGGCAACCGAATTTAAGGAGGGGTTATATGGGGGGATATACTTAAGCCAAGTATCGCAGTCTGTGACAAGAGTCTTCGCCTGCTCTTCCGCCTCATCAAGAAACGAGCCGGTCACTTCTTCTGAAGCGATGTCAGCCATGCGTTTCTCTCGTTCAGCAAGGTCAGCTTCGTCCCAGGAATCCGCACTTTCAGCCGAAGTCAAAGCTCCCATAGAAAGAAAAACACACGCACCAAGAAAGAAAAATTTTGCCAAAGCGTTCATAAGATTGCCTCCACCTGCAGAATTGGACAACGGAAAATTCCCTTTCCCTGATCAAAAGCTTACCACGATATTTTTTTCATTTTTGGTACCACGTTTAGCATTGAGGCATTACGTTTGGCTTCTTGCGGTCCACAATATACCAATGTCAAACATGGTAGCCTTGACAGAAGCCCTCGGGAAACCGGGGGCTTTTCGTGTGCGGGGTGGTCACGGTCTTAGAGCAGGCGTAAAAACTCAGGGGCCGGAACAGGGCCGGCGCGAGCCCTCAAAACCCTTTGACCTTCTCCCGAAGATCTCGAATCCTCTCGTCAATTTCGGTGGGGTCTGAGCCCTGTGCCGCTTGCGCACTTTGGTAACCTCTGACCGACCTGCCGGGTTTTGTGCCCGCCGAGCACACCGGAGAACCGGAGTTGTGAAGTGATTCGAGCCGTGAACATCGCGTTGAGGACTGCCCATATCGGCGCCATGGGGGTCTTGCTGGGGGGACATGCCTTCAACGTCACCCCCGAGCGCCTGCATGTGAACCTCTGGTTGACCATCGGAACTGGGCTGGCATTGGCCGCAGTCGAAGCCGGACCTCGACTGTTGTGGTTTCACCAGGGCCGCGGCCTCATGACTATGGCCAAATTGCTCTTGTTGTGCGCCGTGCCTCTGGCCTGGGATTATCGACTGTCAATTCTTCTTGCAGTGATCGTATTGGCTTCCGTTGGCTCCCACATGTCGGCCCGTTACCGCTATTACTCTGTAGTGTACCGCCAGGTAATCCCCCATACGTGCGGTCCGGGGGCAAACCGGAGATAAATCTATGGTGTGAGCACCAGGTGGCACCGTTTTGCAGGTTCTTGTGCCGATCCGGGTGTGGGGTTCGAATCGCCCCCTCTTTGTTGAAATTTTCTCTATTTCAACCCCTTAAATAGCCTTCCTATCAAAGAGATTTCTTGTTGGCAACAGCCGGCATTGCTATTTTCGGTACATGATGAGATACAGCTGGATCCACATCAACCCAGGATTTCAGACTGCGCTCATACTCGGAGTTCTTGCTCTGCTCCTTGGCGCCTCCTCCCCCACCGAGGCCCAACAACACTTCACCGAGGTCGCATCCGCCGTGGGCATCGGGGGACAAACCGGTCTCGGTCATGCGGTGGCCTGGTGCGATATCAATAACGACGGCGATCAGGATCTCGCCTTTTCCAACCAGGAGGGCAGCGGTTTCTGGCTTTATCGCAACGACGGGGGCGCCTTCACCGACATCACTGCGACAGCGGGTCTCGGGGGTATCGGCGCCCGCAAGATCCTCTGTGCCGAAATCACCGGAGATGAGCATGTCGATCTGGTCGTGCGCTCGAGCGTCACGTCGCTCTACGAAAACAACGGGGATGAGACTTTCACGAATATATCCGCCGCCTCGGGGCTCAGTGGACTGGCGCAGTGCGTGGCCGACTTTGACAATGACGGCGCCATCGATCTTTTGACGGTCGAAAGCAATGCCCTCCGCCTTCACTCAGGCAACGGCGACGGGACCTTTGCGGCACCGACTTCGGTCGGCGCCGCGCCTGATTGTTGGACGAGCGTCTGCTTCGACTTTGACCTTGACGGCCTGATGGATATTTACATCGGCACCTACGGGAGCAGCGCCAACCAACTGTTTCACAACGACGGCTCAGGGAGTTTTTCCGAAGTGGCCGCGGAGGCGGGCGTTGCCTGGGCCGGGGCGGCGCACGGCCTCGCCGTCGGGGATTACGACAACGATCAGCTGCCTGATCTCTATGTCGGCGCCTACTCCACCCCGGGCTGCGTGCTCTACCGCAATCTCGGAAACGGCACTTTCACGGACGTCACCATCGCTGCGGGAGTCCTCGGCCACCAGGACACCCGCACCGTCTCGTTCGCAGATTATGACAACGACGGCTTCCTCGACCTCTTCGCCTCTCACCATGATTTCTACACCTACAGCAACACCATGCTGCACAGCAACGGCGACGGCACGTTTACGGAAGTGGCCGTCGACCTCAATCTCTCCGGCGAATGGATCGGGGATTATTTCGGCGTCGGGTGGGCCGATTTCAACGCCGATGGCGCCATAGATCTCTTCGCCGCCGGTCACATCGACAAGTATGTGCTTCACCGGAACGATCAATGCCCCGGCAATTTCCTCCACATCGATCTCGAGGGCGTCGAGAGCAATCGCAGTGCCATCGGCGCAAGGGCCACGCTCACCACCTGTGGCCGGGAGCTGACCCGTTTCGTGACGGCCGGGTCCGGCCGACAGGACTTCAACAGTCTGACACTGGAGTTCGGTCTCGGCGATTGCACAGAAGACTCAGTGCTGGTAATCACATGGCCGAGCGGCACCGTACAGAACCTGGATGATATAGCCCCCAATCAGCATCTGATCATCATCGAGGCCTCAACAGCGTTGCTCTTTGCCGACGGTTTCGAAGACGGTGGCACTCAGGCCTGGTGGATAGCGATTCCCTGAAGCAATCTGGCGTTTCTTTCGCTCAGCCAGAGTAAAGGGGACAGGTATGGTGCAACTATATCGCTTTTCTGTTATACTCTCGTTCTTCGCGGGCGTGTGGCCCTGTCGTGAGTTCACACCAACAGCCCTCTTGTTAACTGACTCGGTGTGACCGCCCACGACCAACACCACTGGAAAAACCCAATGAATGAAACGACCTTTGCGGATGTTCCCGCAGGCCTTGGCCCTATTCTCGCCGATCGCGGCTTTACCGAACTGACCCCGATCCAGACAGAAATCCTCAATCCCGACCTTGCCGGCCGCGACCTGCGCATCTCGTCGCAAACCGGTTCCGGTAAGACCGTGGCCTTGGGCCTCGTTGTCGCAGAAGAAGTCGCTGCCGCGGTGAACCTGGACAATAACGGTCCCAATCGCGCACGTCCGTCGGTGGTCCTGGTCGCTCCCACCCGGGAGCTGGCCGTGCAGCTGGCCGAGGAACTGACCTGGCTGTTCAAGCCTTTGGGCGCGACCGTCGTGTCACTTACCGGTGGAACCTCCCTGGGACTCGATTTCCGCGAACTCAAGCGTAACCCGCAGATCCTCGTTGGCACGCCCGGACGAATGCGAGACCACCTCGAGCGGGGTAGCCTGGTGCTCGACCGCGTCAGCGTGGTTGCCCTCGACGAGGCCGACGAAATGTTGGCCATGGGTTTCGAGGAGGAGGTTGCAGCCATCCTCGAGGCAACGCCGAAGGAACGACGCACCCACCTGGTCTCGGCCACATTTCCCCCGTCGGTTCGATCGGTAGCGGCACGCCACCAGCACGACGCCGTGATGGTTGCCGGAACCGCACCAGGCGAGTCCAACTCCGATATTGAGTTCAAGACGATGATTGTGGCCGAGAAGCAACGGCTGTCAGCGCTCGTCAACGTCCTCCTGATGGAACCCGAAGCCAAG
Organism: Holophagae bacterium; assembly: GCA_030618605.1. Classification (GTDB taxonomy): domain Bacteria; phylum Acidobacteriota; class Thermoanaerobaculia; order Thermoanaerobaculales; family Sulfomarinibacteraceae; genus DAOWGJ01. Next base: position 4,257 of record JAUXDC010000220.1, read on the forward strand.
ACCCTGATCTTTGTTCGCACCCGACTGGATACCACCGGATTGGCGGAAGCACTTTCCGACCTCGGCTTCGCGGCACGTCCACTGTCCGGTGACCTCAATCAGCGCGAACGCACCTCGACCCTGAATGCGTTCCGGCGTGGACAGACACCGATTCTGGTGGCTACCGATGTGGCGGCCCGCGGACTCGACGTCCAGGATATTGCCCAGGTCATTCACGTGCACCTGCCCGACAACGCCGAGCTCTTGACCCACCGCAGCGGTCGTACCGGCCGCGCCGGACGCAAGGGCATTTGCTTGATCTTCGCGCCTCCCCAGGCCGCCCGCAGGGTAGATTTCATGTTGCGCCACGCCGGCATCGACGCCACTCGTATCGATGGTCCCAATAAAAAGGACATCAACCGCGCCGCTGATGAGCGACTGCTCGAGCAATTCTCGGAGGTCGATGCCGGTGAACGAGGAGATGCCGATCGCCTCCATTCTGTAGCAGCCGAACTGCTCCAGGGTCGCGACCCTGTTTCCGTAGTGGCTACACTTCTGGGAGAGACCGGCCACGGTGGCCCCTGCGCACCGCGACACATCGAACCCGTTTCCTTCCGGGAGAACCGGAATTCCCAGCACCGGCACCCACAAGGCCGACGTCCATCATCCGGAAACTGGGCCCGATTCCAGGTCAGCTGGGGCAAGAACCACGGCGCGGACCCGGGACGACTGCTGGCCATCGTTTGCCGCCGAGGCGGCATCACAAGCTCGGACGTGGGCTCCATCTCTATCGGCGGACAATCCTCGATGGTCGAAGTCAACCCCAAGATCGCCCAGGCATTCGCCCGCTCCGCCAGCCGCCATGACCCCCGCGACCCCAGGATCAAGTTCCGGGAGTGGCGTGACGTCGGGCCCAAGGGCGGACGGCGATAAGGCCAAGGCGCCCCGCCTGGTCGAGGTCAGGTTCAGCGAATAGATTTTCAACCCTTCGGGTTGGATGGGGAGTCTCTGCTCCACCTGGAACAAGGTAACAGAATTTCCAGCCGCGACCCTAGTTGGGAAAGAACACGACAGACATACTCACGTCCCCGACCTCAAACGAGTAATCGGTGCTGTGAACGCCAGCGCGTAGGTAAAACGTCGTAACACCCGGATCGACAGAGAAGACATCGTGAAGTGCCATTGAATCATGCTCCACTCGTAAGTTTGGGTTGAAGACCATCCTGACATAAATTTCGTCGCCATCAAAAACGGAGCCCGTGGGGGTCGTCATTATGGAAACGAAGCCTGCAACTTGGAGGTTGGTTTCCGAGCAATTATTGCAGTAGTAGATGCAACTTGCCAACACCAATGCTGTACCTGCAGTTGGAAAATCTACAGATTGGGACGCAATCGTTACACCCGTGGTATAGATGGTAGAAACTTCCAAATGGCTCGCGTTGAAAACGTTTCGTGCAGGTTCAAAGATCTCTCCCGTGTTGAGTTCCAAAACGCCAACCGAATTCGTAGCAAGATCGTTGGCGGTCAGCGAATCGTCGAGCACCTCGGCTGATCCGATTGATCCCACACCTGGTGTGTAAGGTGTATCGTCATCAGATGCACAGGCCCATGTGCTGCCGTTCCACTTGGCGATCTCCTCCGAACTACAGGACAAAGATGCCAGACTGTCCTGGTCAGTCAGAGTAGTGACGACGTCAACTCCGTCCACCTGTAGGGACATGCCGCCACCTACAGAGTTACGGATGTTGAAGGTTTGGGCCGCGCCCGATGGCCGATCCACTCCCGACTCGCTGAACTCTGCGGGAACCGCGCCGTCGAGAACCAGATCGGGCCCCCCGGCGATGTTGGCCGCACCGACACCGGCACCGTCGGGCGAGGCATTGAGCCCGACCACGCCAAAGGTCTCGCCGGAAAAATCGGGTTGTTCACCACGGATCGCGGCGACTCCGGAAATGACCGAGCGGTCGCCGGCCAAGGTTGTCTTTTGGGTCGACGGCACATGGCCGGATTCGTCTCGAGCCACGGGCTCAAAGGACTCGGCAAGCAACGTCCCAAGATCCACGCCTGCTTCTTCTGATTCGACATACCGGGCGAGCACCTCAATCGCCTCCCGAACCTGCTGTTGGGAAGGGGTTCCTTTGATTTCGAAGAGGCGAGGTTCGGACCATTCACCAGCCGTTCCGGCATGAAACTCCCCCACCGCGCGGATGAACCACACAT
>JAUXDC010000086.1 GCA_030618605.1 Holophagae bacterium
CATGTTGGCCAAGGCCAGATAGCCCTGAACGTCCACCCCGGCGGGACAGCCTTCCATGCACGGCGACACACAGTCCGCATAGTGGTTGGACAACAATAACTCGAGCGCCGTTCTCCGCGATTTCTCGATCCTCTCGTTTCGGGTCACGACCTTCATCCCGGGAGCAACCGGAGTGGCACATGACGGCACCAGATTGGGTTTGCCCTCCAACTCGACGACACAGAGGAAGCACGAAGCGTAGGGTTTCAAATTGGGCGAATGACACAACGTCGGGATAGTGTCGAGTTTGTGCTCCTCGACAACCTCCAGGACCGTTTGTCCCGGGCGCACCTCAATATCCTTGCCGTTGATTTCAATGGTGATGGTCTTCATGATGCGGCCACCTTCTTGCCGACGGTGTAGATCGCGTCGAATGCGCACGACGTCAGGCATTTCCCACACTGCACGCAGGCCCCGATGTCGATGACATAGGTCTGTTTCAAAATGCCGGAGATGGCGTCAACCGGACAATCCTTGGCGCAGACGCCGCAGCCTTCACATTTTTCTTCGATGATAATGAAATCAACAAGGGCTTGGCAGCTGCCCGCGGGGCAACTCTTGTGCTTGATATGCGCGAGGAATTCATCCATGTAGTAGCGCATCGTCGAGAGGACCGGGTTGGGCGCCGTTTGGCCGAGACCGCAGAGGCTTGCTTGCTTGATCTGCTCACCGAGTTCCGCCAGCATATCGGTGTCTTCAACCTCGCCTTCGCCCCGCGTGATGCGCTCGAGGGTTTCCAGCATGCGGAGTGTGCCGATGCGACAGAAGGTGCACTTGCCGCAGCTCTCGTCCTGCGTAAAATCCAGGAAGAAACGGGCCATGTCCACCATGCAGGTTTGGTCGTCCATCACGACCATGCCGCCCGATCCCATGATGGCGCCTGTCTTGGGGATGTTTTCGAAGTCCACCGGCGTGTCCTTGAGGTGTGCGGGAATGCAACCCCCGGACGGGCCGCCCATTTGGACTGCCTTGAACTCCCGGCCTTCCTTGATACCGCCACCGATCCCAAAAAGGATGTCCTCGATCGTGCGCCCCATCGAAACCTCGGCCAGACCGCCCTTGGCAACCTTTCCGGCCAGAGCAAAGACCTTTGTCCCGGGACTCTTTTCGGTCCCGTACTTCCGATAGGCCTGCCCTCCGTTGGAGATGATCCACGGCACGTTGGCGTAGGTTTCGACGTTGTTGTTGTTGGTCGGTTTCCCGAAAACGCCACTCTCCGCGGGGAATGGCGGCCGGATCCGCGGCATGCCGCGTTCACCTTCGATTGACGCAAACAAAGCGGTCTCTTCGCCACAGACGAAGGCACCGGCACCCTGCTTGATCTTGATGTCGAAATTGAAGCCCGACCCAAGGATATTCTCGCCGATGTAACCCTTGTCTGTTGCATCCGCGATTGCCACCTGCAGGCGATGAATCGCCAACGGATATTCAGCCCGACAGTAGATATAGCCGAAACCGGCGCCGATCGCCTTGCCGCAGATGATCATTCCCTCGAGAACGGCATGCGGATCCCCCTCGAGGACTGAACGGTCCATGAAGGCCCCGGGATCGCCCTCGTCGGCGTTACACACAACGTATTTGACATCGCTTTCGTAGCCCGCACAGAAGGACCACTTCAGCCCGGTTGGAAAGCCGGCGCCACCGCGGCCGCGCAGGCCCGACTCTTTGAGCTCGGCAACGATGTCTTCAGGGTTCATCTCGGCCAAAGCCTTGCGGGTCGCCTGATAGCCGTCGCGATCCTCGTAGTCCTCGAGGCTTTCGGGATTGATCAGACCACAGTTACGAAGAACGATGCGTTCCTGGCGCTCCAGAAACTGCTGTTCCGAACCGCCGCAGGCATTGCCGCCATCCTCCTGGTAAACGATGTAATCGGGCAATTCCTCGCCACCCACAACGTGGGTCTCATAGATCTCCTTGGCTCTCTTTTTATCGACATGACCGTAGATGGTTCTGCGATCGCCCTCTCGAATTTCGACCAAAGGCTCCTTGAAACACATACCGATACAACCGGTGAAGGTCAATTCGTTGTCGGACCCATCGACCAGGCCCTCAAGAGTTTTGTAGGTATCTTTCGCGCCCGCCGACATTCCACACGTGCTCATCCCAACGAGAATCTTACTCATGGGCTCACTCCTTCGCCGGAGACGCCGCTGCGTCCCCCTCAGGCTTTTCGGCGGCAGCCTTCTTCTCGCCGGCCAGGGCCTTTCTCCGGACCTTACGAACAATCCTGCGGGTCGTCACCGGCGTCAGACTTCCGTGGGTGTCATCGTCAACCATCATCACCGGCGCCAACGAGCAGCATCCGATGCAGGCCACCGAAAACAGCGTGAAGGTCCCGTCTTCGGTTGTCCCGTTGACCTCAACGCCCAGTTCGTCCTCGATCGTTTCCAGCAACATGCCGGCGTTGGCGACATGGCACGCTGTTCCAGTGCACATTCTGATGGCGTGTTTGCCCATCGGCTGCAATCGAAATTGGCTATAAAAAGTGATCACACCGTAGATCTTGGACTCGGGCACCTTGGCCACACCGGAAATGTACTTGATCGCTCTTCTGGGGATGTAACCGAAGTGGTCCTGTGCAGATTGCAGGAGAGGAATCAATTCTCCCTGCGCACCGTCGTGCCGCCAGAGGCGATAACTGAATTCGGCTTCTGTCTGGTTCATGAAACCATCCATTGATTGAGGGGCCTCCCGGGTGCGGGTTCCCGGACGCCCGTTGTCTGAAAATCGTCATCCCGCGACGGACACCGCTGGTGAGGCGTCCCTTTTCTGCGTTCGTTTCTTTTCGGTCACATATCCATCAACTGAATGATACTGGCCTGTTTGACCCGCAAGACTCCGTCGATGTGACTCAGCTTCTCGATGATCTTGGGCGTCTTCCCGAAAGCGCCGGCCTGGGAAATGACGCCGATCAACTTGGTGCCCTCGTCAACCATGTCGCACACCATGACCTCGTCAAGGAAGAACAGAGTCGTGAACACCTGCTGGATGAAGTTCTTGTCAACGTCGATGATGACGTAGCTTCTCAGGTCCGCAGGTCTGGCACCCTGCTGAACGACGGCGGACTTGACGACATTCTTGTAAATGTTCAAGAACTCGTGGACATCCCGGTCCAGCTTGGGACGCTCGACCCGAGACATCGAGACCACCTCGACGCCCTTGACCTCGGAGACTTTCTGCTGCAGCGCCGCCATCTCCTCTTCCGAAGAGGCGTTCAGGACACAGATGATGTCGACATCGCCCCGAACGGCATCGCAGGAGGCAATCCCATCCATCGTCACCAGTTCCTGATAGACGGCCATGTCCAGTCGGGGATCCGAAATTCGCAGAGTGATATAGGCACTCATCGCCTCGCGGATCTCTCCGTCCCCGGCTCCACCGGCCACATCGTCCGCCGTGGTTGCTCCCGGCGTCAGTGCATCGAGTGCCTCGACCAGGTCGGAAATCTCAAAGGGCTTGTCGAGAAAACCGGTGTTGTACTCCGCCAACGCCTTGCTTTCCAGCATCTCGTCACCGAACCCGGTAATGATCAGAACCGGCAGATCGGGATACTCGCTCTTGATCACCTTGAGGATCTTGAGCCCGTCGATATCCGGCATAAAGATGTCGGAGATCAGATAGTTGTAGCCCACACCCTCTTCCTGGGAACGGTGGAGTTCATGGATTGCAGAAATCCCGTCCGGGCATGCCGTACAGGAATATCCCTCTTGGGTCAGCCCAAAGGTGAGGTTTCTTCGAATCTCTGCTTCGTCGTCGATAATGAGAACACGTTGACTCACTGAGGGCCTCCTCGTTTATGGAACCATAACGCGATTTTGGCGAATCGCGCGGAGCGCATCTTACCCAATCAGGAGGGGAAGAATCAACCGCTATTTTGCGGAGAAAGCGGCCGCCATCATCCGAAAATCTCACAACGATCGGTCTTGTGAAAACTCTCTCTTTTTTCCCGGCGCCCGAAAGGCTTGTGACGAGGCAGTCTCTGCACCTTGATTTCACCCCTTCGCCAAGCCCCGCTATGCGACGGACCAACCTCAGGCCTCATCCTGAAGCCCTCACGTCGGTGCGAAGCATTCTCAATTCATCCTTCCCCCTTCCGCCTCCCCCACCACCAGCCTCCCACCGACGACGTCTGACCACATTGTTCGATCGTCAGTTGATACGGCGAAAGGTACTCAGCCATGGAGCCGGCTACGAAGCCCCGGTAGTGCGGTCCCTCGATCCACTCGATCAGGCGTACATACCAAGGCCCGAGACACGAGTAGTCAAAGATCAGCACACCATTCCGGGCAAGACGGGCGGCATGATGCAAGGTCGTGCTCCTCAGTTCTGGACTCAAACCATGAAGCACATAGGCCAGGCAGACTATGTCAAACGAGCCTGCCGGCATGGCCTCAACCTCCACGAGATCCATCAGTCGAAAATCTCCGGATGGTACCCGCCGTCTGGCCCTCTCGAGAAGCCTCTCCGCAAAGTCGATCCCGGTCACCCGATGGCCCCGCTCGGCAAAGGCGGCCGCCAACGTCCCGGTTCCCGTCCCGATATCCAGGACCGCCTGATCGGCAGGCAACGACAGAACCTCAAGCGCCACACGGTATTCCGGACTCAATCGCCGGTCAATGACATGGAATGCCAGGGCCGCCCGATTGAAGAAACGCTTCGCACGCCGGCGCTCATCGAGCGAATTCTCGACAGTGCGGGCCGTTGGCTCGGGGGTCAACTAGGAATCCTCATACAATCAGATTGGCAAGATACCACTGTATTGTCACATACTGTTTCACACACTGCAATAAGGGATGTATTGTAGAAAAATGCGGGAGCTTCCAGTTTTTTCCGCAACAACTCCGAAACAGCAAGCCTTGTCTCACAATTGAAAGCCCTATTTTTGTCATAAACGAGTCAGGATGTACTTGTTTTAGCGGCATTTATGGAATATTCTAAGAATGCAATGAACGGAGGTTCAACCGTGCTCTTAGCAATTCCCATCACCGGTGATGCACTGACGACCCGCTTCGGACACTGTGAGAGTTATCGCTTCTTCACGATCGACCTCGAGGCGAAGAAGATCCTGAAGTCTGAGACGGCCGTCGCACCACCCCACGCTCCGGATCATTTGCCCGACTGGATCGTCAAACAAGGCGCCAACACTCTGATCGCTCCTGTGGTGCCGGACAGATTTCGAGCTTTGTTGGAGTTCCACGGCCTGACTGTGATCGAGCATACTGACCCGGCCGACCCAATGGATCTGGCCCAGGCATTCCTCGACGGAGAATTGAGCGAGGAGACCGGTACTTAGAGACTTGATACTAAATTCCACCTCTCGGCGGTATCCAGAAAGAGGGGGACCAGGAAACGGTAGACCTCTCATCCCCTCCTCTCCACCTCTCCCCCTCTCCCCCTCTCATCCCCCATTACCCTCTTCAACAACGCCCGCGTCGATGAATCGTGGTTTTCAAGATCGACGTCGATCCCCTGAATCAGGGCCTCGGCCTCCTCCAGAATCGTCCCGGCCAACTCCTTGCCCAGTTCAACACCCCACTGGTCGAATGAATTGATACGCCACACGACACCCTGCACGAAGATCTTGTGTTCGTAGGCGGCGATCAGCATGCCGAGGTTCTCCGGCGTCAACCGCTTGAGCAACAGGGTATTGGTCGGACGATTGCCTGAGAAGACCTTGTGGGGCGCCAGAAGGTCGATCTCGGCGGCCTCCAGTTCCTTTCTCTTCAATTCATTCCGGACCTCAGCCTCGCTTTTGCCTCGCATCAGGGCTTCTGTTTGCGCCAGGAAATTGGCCATCAACTTCCGGTGATGGTCACCTACGGGGTTGAGACTCTCGACGAAGCCGATAAAATCACAGGGAACAACGGTCGTCCCCTGGTGCAGGAGTTGGAAGAAGGCATGTTGTCCGTTGGTTCCCGGCTCGCCCCAAATCACCGGCCCGGTGTCGTACTCAACCCTGTTTCCGTCCCGGTCGGTCATTTTGCCGCTGGACTCCATGTCGACCTGCTGAAAATGTGCCGCAAAACGATGGAGGTATTGGTCATAAGGAAGCAGGGCGTGCGAGGCGGCGCCCAGAAAGTTCCGATTCCATATTCCCAGGAGGGCCAGGATGACAGGGAGGTTGGCCTCGAGCGGCGCCTCCCTAAAATGCCGATCCATTCGATGAGCACCTTCGAGAAGGTTTTCGAAGCCCGAGAATCCGACGGCCACGGCAATCGAAAGTCCGATCGCAGACCACAGAGAATACCGGCCCCCAACCCAGTCCCAGAATTCAAAACAATTGGCGAGGTCAATCCCGAAACTCCGGACTGCCCCGCGGTTTGTCGACAGCGCGGCAAAATGGCGAGCGACCGCTGCCTTGTCTCCGGACGCCGCCACCAGCCAGTCTCGGGCTGTGCGCGCATTGGTCATTGTCTCTTGCGTCGTAAACGTCTTGGAAGCCACGATGAACAGAGTCGTCTCCGGATTCAGATCCCGGGTGGTCTCGACAAAGTCCGACGCATCGACGTTGGAGACAAAACGAACGATCGGGCCGTCGTGGTAATGCTTGAGGGCCTCGGTCACCATCACTGGACCCAAGTCCGACCCACCGATGCCGATATTGACGACAGCCTCGATCGCCCGGCCGCTGAAGCCAAGCCATCGCCCAGAACGAATCTGATCAACAAAAACCCGCATCTGGCGCAAGACCCGCTCGACATCCGGCATGACGTTGTGTCCATCCACCAGGATCGGGTCTCCGCTGCGGTTCCTCAGGGCACAATGCAAGACCGACCGTTGCTCCGTCCAGTTGATTTTTTCGCCGCCAAACATTGCCGCCTGAGCCTGGGGAAGGCCGGACTCGCGTGCCAGATTAACCAGCAGTTCCATAGTACGTTCGGTCACTTTGTTCTTCGAGTAGTCCAGCAGAAAGTCATCAACCTCCACCGAGAACTGGTCGAAACGGTCACTCCCTGAGGCGAAGAGATCCATCAGTTGGAGATCACCGATGTCAACGGCATGCCGCTCGAGCGCAGTCCAAGCCGGCAGCTCCGTCGGCGCCACGTCGGAGTAGATCGCGGTCTTCGTCGCTGGTTCTCTCATATTCAGTCTCCCTGAGGCCCGGTCAGCAAACCCCTAATGCACGCGAAGCACAATCTTGGTATCACCCTTGCTCAGCACGACGCTGTCTTGGGTGATTGTCTCGACGACATGGTCCTCGATCACCGCGCCAACGCGGACATCCCGTCCGTTGATCTGCGCGAAGGGATTCTCTTTTCGGTAGACCAGATAGTCCAAGGTCAAAGTCACGTCACCGATATGAGCCTCTCCAACATATTCGCCATCCGGGAGCTTTGGCGTTGGCGAGGGGACCTCAACCGGAGCTTGTTCTTCCCGGTCCGGCATCCGATCGACAACCTGGGTCACGGCATCTCCCTCACCGGCATATGGAAGGTCACGGTCATCCGGTCTCGACTCCACCGGCATCATAATCGGCGCCCCCACGTCTCCCGACTGAGGGGGCGCCGACTCAACACTCGCTTGATCCCGCTGGACCTCGGCGGCCTCTGCTCCGGCCGGGCCAATCCCATCCGGCGCCTCAACCGTGTTTTTGTCCGACCGGTCTGCGAGCGCCCACCACATGAGCCCTCCACCGATCCCTGCAGCGCCAACGGCAATTGCCGCACCCAGGATCAGACCGATACTGAGACGGCCTCCCCTCTTCCAGTAACCGGCAACCACGGGCGTTTCCATTCCCCGGCTCTTCGCCTCCCTCTCGGTCGCCTCCTGGCGGGCCTTTCTCAGTGCATCACTGATTAGACTCATCGCTCGGCACCCTCGAGATCCCGGACAGCTCGCCCAATTTCGCGCCAACCCAGGTGATCCAAACCCTCGACGTACCCCGCCAAAAGGGCCTTGTCACAGACGGCATTGATAACCCGGGGAACACCCCGTGAATGGCGATGGACCCGAGAGATTGCCCAGCGGCTGAAAGAGGGACGGCCGTTGCTCCCGGCCACCCGCAGACGGTGGTGGATGTAGGACTCGGTTTCTTGCCGATCGAGGGATCCCAGATGGTAGCGCACCGTGATCCGTTGGCGCAGTTGCCGCAGTTCGGGCCGGTCCAGCGTATCCCTCAACTCCGGCTGGCCAATCAGGACAATCTGCAGCAGCTTTCGGTTGTCGGTTTCCAAATTGGACAGCAGGCGGACCTGCTCGAGGAGTTCCTCAGACATGTCCTGCGCCTCGTCGATGAAGAGGACGACGTCGACATCGTTGCCGATTTGCTCCAGAAGGTAGGTGTTGAGCCTCTCGAGCAGCCGAATCCGGTCGTTGCCACGATCGTTGAGATCCAACTCCCGGAGAATTGACCGCAGCAACTGGATACCGGTCATCACCGGATTGAGGATCAGGGCCGTCGCGTAACCCTCGCCGAGTTCTTCGAGCGCCGCACGGCACAGGGTACTCTTGCCCGCGCCCACCTCTCCCGTCACTTGAATGAACCCCTTGCGCTGGGTAATACCGAACAGGATGTGGTCGAATGCCTCACGATGGCGCCGGCTGAAAAACAGGTAGCGCGGATCCGGCGTAATATTGAACGGCGGCTCGCGGAGATCATAAAATTCTTGATACATGGCCAGAGTCGCTATCTTACTAGACCCGGTGAAGCTGGGAGCATTCGATGTGGAATTGTCTTCGTTACTTCTTTTCCATACCCAGCTTCGCACCTTCCGGACCGAAACCACTGTCGGACCACGAAGGCAGCAACGGGCCGCGCTGCTGAGCATCAACCCACTGAAAATCACGAAGTGACACTGGAATCTCCCACTCGCCGATGACATCACCCTTCTTCGAATCAATAATAATCAGACGCTCGAGATCAGTCGCAGCGGCCACCAACCGACCGTCCGGCCCGACGGCCAACCTCATCGTACGACCTGGAATCATGATCGGGTCTTCCGTCACCAGCTCCAGGGCATCGCTCTTGACCTTGAGCGCCCACCTCAACAAACGCCCCGAGGCGCCTGCAACCACCAACTCCTTGCCGTCGGACAGAACTACGACGTCCGTCGCCCCGTCCGGAACCGGCAGCCGCCGGACCTCCGCCAGGGTCATCGAGTCCAGCAGCACAACATCCCCTGCCGTTCGGTCGATGACGACCATCACTCCCCTTGACGGGGCCATGGCGAAGTGGACAAGATCGTGGTCAAAGACCTTGCTGTACACCACCCGCCGATGCATGATGTCAACCGCAGAAATCGTCGTGCCACCCTCCCCGGAAGGTCTTCGCTCCAGAATGAGCACCGTCATCCCCTCCGGACCGAGTTGGACCTGCCACGGGCGGTCGAATGTCCCATCCATCCTGAAGATCAGCGAGCGTTCGGGGTAACTGACCATCGTCAGTGCGCCTGCAACCACCAGATATCGATCCTTCCGGGGTCCGAAGTGAGGCATTGTCACACCGGAAATCATTTCCACCACCCGGCCAGAACGCAAATCGATGACTCCCGTCCGTCCGTTAACGACATCGGGAGCGAAGAGAACACCCCCCGGTGCAGGAAAGAGAAAGCCCACCGGCCCGGTTTCCAACGAACGAATGCCCGACGATGCGGGATCGACCAGCACCACCTCGTCACCGGAAGACATCACCACCACGCCGCGAGGCACAAGCGGCTTCCGGGCTTCGGCCGGAAAGGATCCCAGGCACACAACCACCAGGAGGGCGACGCCCACAGCCGTCAGCAGTGAACGACTCATCGTTCACCCTCCGGCTCGTCAAGTCCCATCCCATCGTTCAGATCCAACTGTCCGACCTGTTCGACCTTGATCTTTATCGTTCCTGATCCCCTCTGCAGGTACAGATGACCGACGATGCCGTAGCCGACAGTTCGCCTTTCAAAGACGTTGCGCAGCCTAAACAGAGCCGATGCGTTGTTGACATGAAAGGTCACACTGCCTATTTGGGAATCCAAACCATCAATCGTCACGGCATCCTTCATCATTCCGCGGCCAACCTTTTTTCCGTCCAGAACCAGTTTGAACGACGCCCCCTCGATGACGATCGGATTGAGGGCCGGATTGGAAATACGAACCGCAACCGTCAATGTCGTCTCGAACAACGTCGCCTCGGTCAATTTCAGGTTGGAGATCGTGATCTCCGGCCGTTCATCAGGGGCAATCGAGGCACATCCTGAGGCCAAGACCATTAACGAAACGACCGTTGCCCCGACGGCACAGGTCCAAAAATTCCTCTGTGTCATGGATCAATCCCCCTTGATTTCATTCGATCGCAGCCTAACAAAACCGGTCTTGCCCTTTACGATATCGTATCTGATAGAATTCAAAGTCTAACAATCATGATTGTCGAAGATACCGGTCGATGGGCGATTCGGTGTACTGGACACAAACAAAGGAGTCAACATGTCAGTAGCAAAAGTAACCGAAATCAGCGCAAGTTCAACGACCAGTTTTGATGATGCCATGGCCAATGGGATCGCTCGAGCCGATAAGACCCTCGACAAGGTCAAGGGCGCCTGGGTCAACGAGATGAAAGTCAAGGTCGAGAACGGCAAGATCGTCGAATACCGGGTCAATATGAAGGTCTCCTTCATCCTCAAGGACTGACCATGGCGGATTCAATTCTCAACGATCTGATGCGGCAGCTCCAGGGTGGTGGCATCGGCGAAATTTCAAAGACCCTCGGTCTGAATGACGACCAGGTCAGCCAAGTCGTCGGCGCCGCCATGCCCGCCCTGATGGGAGCATTCAGCCGCAACACCGGATCACAGTCCGGCGCCGACGCCATTTTCGGCGCCCTCTCGGGAAAACACAGCGGAGACATCCTTGGCGATGTCATCGGCGCCCTCGCCGGCGGAAAGACTGCGGACCCAGGCATCGTTCGACATGCCTTCGGCGGCCGGCAACGCTCCGTCGAGCAGGCCCTGAGCAAAGGCAGCGGCATCGACATGGCATCGGTCGGCAAGATCATGGCCATGGTGGCCCCCCTGGTAATGGGCGCTCTGGGCAAAGCCCAACGGACACGGGGCCTGGATGCGTCCGGCACGGCGGCCATGATTCAACAAGAGGGCAGAGTCGCCCAAAGGCAGGCGCCGCAAGCGATGGACATGCTCGGTCAGTTACTCGACGCCGATGGTGACGGGGAAGTTATCGACGATATCGCCAAACTGGGTTCGAGCCTGCTGAGTTCTTTCCTGAAGTAATCGACTTTCGGAAATTCATCAACTTCAAACGGGAGGTCACCCTCCCGTTTATTTTGTTGAAAAAGTCCAGGTAGCGTCGTCGCTCTGTTCCGGCCGAAAGACGTACCCCTCGATGTCGAAGGCCTTGAGCTTTTCGGCACTCTCAAGGCGGTTCTCGATAATGAACCGAACCATCAGGCCACGAGCCCTTTTCGCCGCCGTGCTGTGGACCTTGCGCTCTCGACCGCCCTTGTATTCGACAAACACCGGCGTCACCGTTTTCGCGGCCAACACCCCCAACCGAATCACCTTGGAGTACTCCGCACTGGCGAGATCAATCAGGACCCTTTCCCTACTGTCCCCGAGGATTTCGTTGATCCTCTCAGTGATCCGACGACCCCAAAAGTTGTAGAGATTGGCGCCCGCTGGATTGGCGAGTCTCGCCGCCATCTCCAGCCGATATGTCTGGACCAGATCCAACGGCCGCAGCACACCGAAGAGCCCGGAGAGAATGCCGATCCGGCTCCCGGCCCACTCCAGGGCCTCCGGCTCCAAAGACCCCGCATCCAGCGCCCGAAAGGCATCCCCGCTGTACGTCAGCATCGCAGGCTGAGCGTTTTCGGCCGTCAGAGGCGTCTCAAAGGCCTGGAAACGCCGATGGGTCAGTTCGGCCAGCGAATCTGACACATGCATCAAGGACCGAATTTGGTCAACGCTCAAACGCCGGAGCAGGTCCATCAGAATCATCGCCTCGTTCATTAGAACCGGCGTCGTAAAGCCACTCCTGATGGGCATCGATGACTCAATCATCGTCTTCGCCGGGGACATTATTGTGAACATATCAGCCTCCGCCAGCATGCAGGATACAAGGTTGCTTTCACAGGGTTCAGGGTCCAGGTTGCTCTCTTTGCGGCGTTTTCCTCAAGTTCTGCAAGCGTCCAAGCTGTAGGGTGGGCCTTGGCCCACCACTGGGCGCCTCCGTTGGTGGGCCAAGGCCCACCCTACATGCTGACAGCTGATAGCATGAGACATGAACTTGGCATCCGACCTCAAGAGATGGGCGATCGACGAGGGATTTGATCTCGTGGGCATCGCTGCAGCAGGAGAGGTTCGGGGCGCCGACGCCCTGAGACGTTGGCTCAACGCTGGAATGCATGGGGAGATGGCCTATATGGAGACGACGGCCGACGTACGGAGTGACGTCCGTCGGCTGCTTCCGGGCTGCCGATCCGTCATTGCGGTAGCCCTGAGCTTCCACACCAGTTTGCCGGAGAGTCGAACATCGACTGACTCCGACACCGTCTGGATCTCCCGGTACGCCTGGGGCCGCGATTACCACCGCATCCTCAAAAAGAAACTGATCAGACTCGGTCGCCGCCTGACCAAACACCACCCTGATTCAGGATGGAGGGCCTGCGTCGACACCGTCCCTGCCCTCGAACGAGAGTGGGCCGCTCGGGCAGGCCTGGGTTGGATCGGCAAGAACACCATGCTGATCAACCGCCGCCTGGGATCCGAGCTCTTCCTCGGCCTCTTGCTGACCACGGTCGAACTGGAACCGGACGCCCCGGCGACGGAACACTGCGGCCGATGTACTGCCTGCCTGGACGCCTGCCCGACTGATGCCTTCCCCGAGCCTCGCCTTCTCGATGCCCGCCGGTGTATCGCCTACGTCACCGTCGAACACCGGGGCCCAATTGCGGAGGATCTCGAAGCTCCACTGGGCAAAATGGCTGCGGGCTGCGACATCTGCAATGAGGTCTGCCCCTTCACGAGAAAGGCGCCGGCCGACCTCCATCAGGAGTTCCTACCAGCGCCTCACCGCTTTCAACCGGCTCTGGCCGACCTCGAAAACCTCGACGACTCAGCCTGGCGAACCTGGCGGCAAGGAAGCCCACTCAACCGGATACCCCACGAGGCGTTGAAACGAACGCTCTCGGTCATCCGTAAGACTGCCGGAAAAAGGATGAAGGCGGAAGGATTCCACCCGCTGCCCCGTTAGAGCTTGATTTGGGCCTAGAGGTCCGGCCGGAAACCCTCGCACGGCTGCAAATCGCGAATGAGGCGCAATCTGCGACGCCGTAAGTCCTTGAAGTAGAGGGACTACGACTTCGGCCTTCCGGCGCCACATCTCGCACCTCCTCGCAATTTCCGCTTCGAGGGGGGTTTACGGCCGGACCT
>JAUXDC010000222.1 GCA_030618605.1 Holophagae bacterium
CCCCCTCTCCCCCTCTCCCCCCATCCCGGATACAGGTCACCGGCCGGTATCGGGTATCCTCTGCCGGATGCAGTACGCCGGTGAGGCTTTTTCGTTGGGAGCGGCGGCCGTGTGGGCGGTGGCGGTGATCTTTTTTCGCCGGGCCGGCGAGACGACGTCGCCATTTTCGCTGAACCTTTTCAGGGTCGGTGTGTCGGCTTTTCTGTTGCTTGGTGTCCTCTCAGTCTCCGGCGAGAGTCTCTTCGGATCTCATGCGTTGGAGGACTATCTGTGGTTGGCCCTGAGCGGGATTGTCGGCATTGCGATTTCGGATACGTTGTTTCATCGGTGTCTGAACATGGTCGGGGCGGGCATCAATTCGATCATCGACTGTATCTATTCACCGTTCGTCGCTGGTCTGGCCTTTTTGATGCTGGGGGAGAGCCTGGGCGGTTGGCAGATCTTCGGCATGGTGCTGGTCATCGGAGGGGTTGTGTTGACCACTCGTATGGTACCGCCCGAAGGTGCGACTCACAGGGATCTCGTGATCGGCGCCCTGTGGGGGGTTGGCGCGATGGCGACCTTGGCTCTGGGCATCATTTGGGCCAAGCCGGTGTTGGAGCACTCCTCGATTCTGTGGGCGACAACTTTTCGCCAGGTTGCCAGCTTTGCGGCGATGGCGCCGGTCGCACTGGCCGCGAAGAATCGAAGGAAGATTTGGGGAGTCTTCCGGCCACGCGCCGACTGGAGGTTTACCGTACCGGGAACGATCTTGGGTTCCTTCCTGGCTCTGTTGTTGTGGCTCGCCGGAATGAAATACACCCAAGCCGGTACTGCTGCAGTTCTCAATCAGACCAGCACCGTGTTCATCCTGATTCTGGCGGCGATCTTCCTGCACGAGCCGTTCACGGCCCGGAGATGGGTGGCCGCGGGTCTGGCGTTGCTGGGCATCGTGATGGTCACTGTCGGGTAGGCCTTAGATGAGCTGTTTTCAAGGGGCCTCAAGAAGAGCAGCCACAAAAAGGCACAAAAAGGCACAAAAATGGAAGAAAGAAAACAACTATTGATTGTATTGCCGGGGCGCGAGGATGAGGCTCAACGTCTTGCGGCCGATCTGCGGGTGGTTGATGGAGGGATTGACGTGCGGGTAGGGCCGGAGGTCGGTGACCCTGAGTACGTCGAGATGGTTGTTGCCTCCGGTCACCCCCAAGGCTTTCTGGCATCGTTTCCCAACCTCCGGCTGGTTGCCTCCTTCGGTGCGGGTGTGGAACACCTGGTGGGAGCTCCCGATCTGCCTGAAGATGTGGGCATCGTCCGCACTGTCGATTCTGCCCTGGCGCACGGTATGGCGGAATACGTGGTCACGGCAATTGCTGACTGGCGCCGCGGAACGAAGGGTTACCGGCACGATCAGGAACTGGGCCGATGGCGACCGAGGGGCTACGCCTTCTCGAGCACTGTCGTGCTGCTGGGCATGGGGCGAATGGGTTTGGCGGTGGATCAGGCGTTGGGCGCCGTCGGTCACCGTGTGATCGGCTGGAGCCGAAGCGGGCGGAGCCTTGACGGCGTCGAATGCGTTGCCGGCCGCAAGGTTTTGGGCGAGGTGTTGTCCGAGGCCGATGTTGTCGTCTGCCTTTTGCCCTTGACCCCCGATACCGAGGGGATTCTGGGGTGCGAGTTTTTCTCGGTGATGAAAGAGGGTTCGCTGTTGGTCAACGTCGGGCGAGGCGCTCACATGATCGAGGACGATTTGATTGCTGCCCTGGATGTGGGTCGCCCTGGACATGCCGTGCTCGACGTCTTCCGCGAAGAGCCCCTCCCGGCAAGCCACCCCTTTTGGAAAAACTCCGCCATTACCATCACCCCTCACGTTGCCGCCCTGACCGACCCGCGAGGCGCCGCCGAATGCATTGCGGAGAACTGGCACCGGTTGCAAGCTGGGGAACCGCTCTTGGACCTCGTTGATCGAGAGCGGGGGTATTAGGCAACAAAAAACGGGGGCCCTAAGGCCCCCGTTTTGGTTGGTAGAAATTACGACTAGTCGCCTTCCGGGTCGAGGTCATCAGGCAATTCATACACTCCAGGAGCGAGTGCTCCATCGATGATCAAACCGCCCAGGGACTTGGGCGTGTCGGTGTCCCACCAGGAGCCGGCCGGACCGTAGAACTCCATCAGTTTGGTCGCGGTATCGACGGCAAACTGATCGTTCCAGACGCCGATGTCTGCGGCAATACCATAACCCCAGGAGTTGACCTTGGTAGCGTGGCAGCTGACCGCACAGTTGTTGGGCATGCCGCCCTGGTCCTGATACATCAGGGTCTTTTCAGGCGGAATAGGTTCGAAGGTGTGCGAGTGAATATCGTAATTGACCGCTGATTTTGCCACCTTTGGCATGTGGCACTTCGAGCAGCGGGAAAGCCCCATTGAGCGCTCGGGCGCGTAGGGATGATGGGAGTGCTCGCTGACGATTTCCCCAATTTCAGTTTCATTGGCCTCGTATTCGGCGACCATCTCAACCGAAATCTCTTCGAAATCACCGTGGGTAGCGTGGCAGGCGAGGCACAGGGTGTTGTTGTCGTTCGAGGTTGGGATCGCGAGGTCGCCATCTCTGATCGAGTCGCGGATCTGGTGTTTGTTGGAAGTGTTGCGGTGCGGGTTGTGGCACTCGGAGCAGCGGACTTCGTGATATTGGAAGGTTGGTTTGGAGCTCTCGTAGAGGTCATCCCACTGCTGGTGGTGCTGTTTGGCATGTTTGCCGTCAGGCCAGCGACCGGATTTATCCGTCCAGAAGTCCATGAAATTCTCACCGCTACCGGGGATCCAATGGCGATCTTCGGTCTCGTTGTAGGGATAGCCGTGCAGGCTATCGGGCACGGATTTCGGTCGAATATGGCACTGGGCGCAGATCCAGTTGGCCTCGAGGGTATCCAGATCTGAGATTTTGACGATCGTACCGGTACTGGGGCCGTTCAGAATATGGGATGAACCAGGACCGTGGCAGCTCTCGCAGCCGACGTTGGTCAGGTCCTTGTTGCCGTCATGGTCGAAATCCCAGTAGGTGGGATCGCCGGGCATGGTCAGTGCAGCCGGATAGAGATCAGCCTGCCACTCGCCATTGGCGTCCTGGACGACTGATTTCATGCCGGTGGAGTGGCAACCGATGCAGCCCTGTGAATACGACCGGGTGTTATTGGCCGCAAACTCGGATGCAGGTGTGCTGGGGCTGAATTTCGGGAGATGGTCTGCGTCATACCAGTCTCCACCGTGATAGACCGTATAGCCGTTGGTCTCGAGGTTGTACTGCACCGGCGAGATGTAGTTGCCGGCGGTAATGCCGTTCGGCGTGCCGGTGACCGGCATGCGAAGGACATAACGCTGCTTCCATCCTGCACCACCTTGAACCGCAACCAGGTTTCCGGTGCTTTCGCCGATGGTCATCGTATAGTTGGCGCCGTCAGTTCCAAGGATCGGAGCATTCGGCTTGTAAGTGTCGAAGGCCGATTCGATCGTATTGAAATCCAAGCCCTCGACAAAGTCGTTAACGCCGTTCTGGTTGGAGTCGTTGACGATCGTATCCTCGTTGGGAAACTGAGTTTTCATTCGATGAAGGGTGTCCCGGAACCCCGCTCCCCATGTATGACATGAAATACAGAACTCGGAACCGACGTAAACGCCTTCCTCAAGTGTCTTCTGCGGATACATGCCCAGGAGAATGGCGACGAGATCCTGCTGTCCATCTGTTGTGACCTGCTGTTGTTGTTCTATGGGATTGTCCCGCAGGCCGTCAATAGCAAAGGCCGCAGCCGCGCAGGCACATATCCCTACAATAATGAAAAGAGTGAAGCGACGCATAAATCTAAATCCTCCCTTTTGGATCGTTACTCATTGAGTAGGCTCGGATCGTGGTTGGACCCGTGAATGGCGGTATGGCAGGTCTGGCAATTACGGTATTTCGCCCGTGACAGATCGTGGTACGAAGGCACGTCGGCGTGGCATTCGAGGCACAGCATCATCACGCTGGGGCGCTGGAGTTGCCGCGGATTGGTACTGCCGTGCGGCATATGGCAACTGACGCAGCCTCTGCGGTCTGCGGGGGGGTGAGGGAAAACCATTGGGAGTCGCTTTTCGGTGTGGCATTCGATGCATGCGCCACCGTTCGAAGTGAGGATCGATCGTGCGACGTGGTTTTGTCCGTGGATCGAATGGCAGGAAGCGCAGTCGAAGGCCCGAGTTCCGTTTCTATGGGCGTACGGAAGGTTGAACGATGCGGCGACTCCTTGGTGGCATTCGACGCAACGCTCCCGGTCGGCGTGCAGGCCTTCCGGAGAATCATGGCCGGCGTTGTGGCAATCGGTACAGCCGACATTAAGTCGAACATGAGCCGGTGTTGAACTGTCGATTGCCGCTCTTTGGTCTGCGTGGCACGAGAGGCAGGCGCCCTCGGCAGGTTTTCGACTGACGTTGTCGATTGAGGGATCGTCCATATGGTCGTCACCGGCTTCGTGGCAGGTCGCGCAGGAGCGCGCGAAAGCTTGATCTGATCGAGCGGCCATGGCCGTGCCGTGAGGACTCGAAGCAAACGCGGCAGCGACCTCGTCGTGACACATTGCACAGTCCTCGGCCGTCGGGTCCTCTGTGGCGAGGAGGGGTCCGACCGTCATCATCAGCAGCAGAGCGGGGAGAATGGAGAGGCGGGATACTTTCATCGGGTGAAACTCCATCTGAGAGAAAGGCCATACCGAGTGGCTGTGAAATCGTCGAGGGTGGCCCATTTTTCGTCGTAGTCCCAGTACTGGATGAAGGCGCCGATCCGGGTGGCGTCGCTGAGGTCGTACCCGATACGGGCGACGGCGTTCCACGCGTCAACCGGCCAGGTGTCGCCACTGTCCGAGGTGTAGGTGGCCGAGCCTTGCAGGTGGATCCGCCCGAGGGTGGAATGCCCAAAAATGGTCGCGGTCAAGAGATCGAGGTCGTAGATCGAGACACCTGATTCGCCGTCCGGAAGAATCAGATCGGTGTTGCTGTCGAGTGACACCTGATCCAGATTGAGGCCGAAGGACTGGTGGCCTTCAGAAGAGTTCCATCCAAGCCCAATGCCGTGTGCCATGGAATCACGGTCCAGGGCTGCGATCTCGTCGGGGTTGTCGGCTTGCTCACAACGCCCATGGAAATTCAGATTCCATCCGCCCCCGAGCCTCGCCCGGAGTCGTGCGGTCAGACGGTCGACATTTTCCGGGTCCGTGCGAAAAACATACCGCTCGAAGGTTCCGGCTTCATATTCGAGGGAAGCGTCGATGCCGCCTGTTGAGGACCAGGCCACGCCCCCGAGGAATCCGTCACTGTCTCGTTTGACTGCGAAAGGGGAGCC
Source organism: Holophagae bacterium (assembly GCA_030618605.1). Classification (GTDB taxonomy): domain Bacteria; phylum Acidobacteriota; class Thermoanaerobaculia; order Thermoanaerobaculales; family Sulfomarinibacteraceae; genus DAOWGJ01. The sequence continues at coordinate 5,348 of JAUXDC010000222.1, forward strand.
GTCCGTCGTCAATCGCCAGGCAACGTCGCGCCCAGCCATGAAGGCGCCGCCCCAGATGCTCCAGGCGCCGCTATTCCAGTCCAACATCAGGCGAATGTCAGAGTCGGTGAAATCGTAATAACCGCTCTCGTCGACGGAGGCTTCGATCTCAAATACCTGGCCCGCCGGGTTGACGGTGTGAAGGAGTCGACGGCCGAGGAGGGAGGAATCCGCGGAGGCGTCTCGATAGGATCCCCCGAGCCGCAGGGTCCACAACGGCGCAAGCCGAAATCCGAGCCGGAGGGCGCCGACTAGACTGTCCATCTGAGTTGAGCCGACCACGTCGTCAACCCAAGAGATCGTTCCGATGGTGCCTCCGCCGATATCGTAGGTCTCCCAAAAGGTGGCGGTTCCGTCGGAACCGTCTCCCGAATCCGACTCGGCGTTCGAATACAAGACCATGGCAACGCCCTCCCAACGGTCCGTCCCCCAGGATGCGGTCAAGGAACTGGTCGGAATGTCTTGCTCGTCCACGGCGGTGCTGCCGACACTGGCGAAGAGATCGGGATCATCGGGGTTCGAGAGGGCGCGGTCGCCGGCCACAAAAGGTCGGTTCGTACGTTCGTACTGTGCCCAGGTCTGTTCGAAGACCAACCGGACAGGCAGGCTTCTGTTTTCGACTCGGATACCAAATTCACTCATGGTCTCCTCGAGATCAATGCCCAAGGGATAGAGTTCATTCAATCCGTAATGAGGGCGATTGATTCTTCCGTCGCGATCGACGCGCCTCAACTCGAGACCGATGGTCCAGTCTTCCCAACCTGTCCACACCACGCTGCCGCGCCAACGGCTCAAGTCCCATTGGTCATGACGGCCGGCGAGGTCGGAACCTGCGAGGCCGAAGAAGCTCTGGTTGTTTCGATACTCAAGATTGACCTGCATGCCCGGAGTGAATTCGAGGCCGAGGCGGAAGCATTCCGCTGGTTCGGCATCGCCCCAGCCCCATGCGTCGATTGAAAAGTGCTCGAGGGATCCCTCACCACGGTGGTCAAGAAGTAATTGATCCAATGAGAATCCACTGTCGAGGTTGTACTGGCTCCTGAACGCG
>JAUXDC010000225.1 GCA_030618605.1 Holophagae bacterium
AGGAGTTGCTGACCGACGGAAAAACGGTCGCCTTGACCTTCCGCTCACAGAGCCAATCGGCGCGGGACCTCGAACAATCCTTTGGCGACGGCGTTCGGGCCTTCCAATTCGACCTGGCGGACCGCGAGCGGCCCCTGACCCTGGTTCAAGAGATCGAGGCCGACATGGGTCCGATCGACGCCCTGGTCAACAACGCCGGCATCGAGCGCAGCGAACTGACGGCCATGATGTCCGATACCTCGTGGGACGAGGTCCTGGACGTCAATCTCGGCGGCGCGTTCCGGCTCAGCCGCGAGGTCGTCCGCTCGATGGTCGGACGCCGGCGCGGAGCCATCGTCAACATCTCATCGTTGTCGGCCCTCAATGGCGTCGCCGGGCACAGTGCCTATGCCGCCTCCAAGGCCGGCCTCGTGGCAATGACCCGCTGCTTGGCCCGGGAAATGGGGCGCCGCAATATCCGCGTCAATGCTGTCGTGCCAGGCTTCGTGGCAACCGACATGACTTCGAATCTGAACAAGGACGCCGTCGATCGTCTTCGGAGCCACGAATGCCTGCCCCGAAACATCACGACACAGGACATCGCCCGGGTCGTAACCTTTCTCCTGTCCGAAAGGGCCTCAGGCATCACCGGTCAGGCTCTGCCGGTCGATGGTGGAACCTCGGCCTGAGTAGCCGTGACTGGACTTATCGGCCTGATTGCCCGCCGGCCCGGCACGGTGGCCCTCGTTCTTCTGGTCGCGACGGCCGTGGCCTTGATCCCGGCATCGAAACTGCGCCTGGCAACCGACCTCCCATCTTTGTTGCCGGACGATTCTCCTGCAGCCCAGGCCTACCGGGTTTTTCTGGATCAATTCGGCGCCGCCGAGCGGATCTTCATCACGATTGAAGGGACTCGAGAATCTGACGTGATCACCGGCGGGCTCCTGGGCGAAGCAGCCTCTCGGATTGCGGAGAAACTCGAAGCGCACCCGGAGGTCGCCTCAGCCCGGGCCGGCCTCGAGGCGGGAGATGAAGCCTCGTTCTTAGCAGAAATCATCGAGAGAGCACCTCTTTTCCTCGAAGACCGCTGGAGGAATGACATCCAGCGACGACTGGAGCCCCGGTACATCCGAGAACACGTCGCACTGATCCGCTCAACGGCACTCTCGCCTTCAGGCGCTGTCCGGACAACAATCTTCGAACACGACCCCTTGGGTTTCAGTAACGACCTCGACGTCACCGCCCTTTCGAACTTCGGCCTCAGAATCGACCCGACGACACTTGTTTTTCTTTCACCTGACCATGAAAAGGCCCTGATCATCGTCGATCCTGCTGCCTCTGAGCTGGATCCCGAGGCTGGCCGAACCCTCGGAGCAATTATCGACCAGACCGTCGCCGATACTGCATCCGAGATGCATATCTCACTGGCCGCGGATGCGGTCGGTGGTCCGCTTTTCGCAGCCTACGACGAGGCCGTCATCCGTACCGACCTCCAACGAACCCTGCCGGTCACTGCTGTGGCATGCTCCCTCCTCCTGGCGGCAGCATTTGCAGGAGTCGGCATCCCTGCAGCCGGCCTGGTCGCGCTGGGGGCCGCCATGGTCTGGCTCGCGGCTGGGCTGTCCCTCACCCGCGGCAGCGCCAGCGTGGTCGTCGTCGGTTTCGCAGCCGTTTTGATCGGTCTTGGCATCGACGCGGCGATTCACGGCGGGGCTGCATTGCGGCGACATAGCCTGGCCGGACTGCCTCGCCTCGAAGCAGCCCTCGAAACCGTCAAGGAGGTCGGACCCGCCCTGCTGACCGCCTCGCTCACAACCGCCGCTGCATTCGGAGTCCTGGCGTTCTCTGTTCTCCCGCCGTTGCGAGAATTGGGCGTGGTGATAGCGTTCGGCATGGCGACGGTCATCATCGCTACCGCGACGCTGGGACTGGCACTGGCACTGCTGTTGTGTCGATTCCACGGCCGCGCCGGTGCCGTGTGGACGATCATCGGTCAACTGGTCGACAGCGTGGTCTCTCTGTCTGAAACATGGCCACGGGCGGTCGTGATTCTGGCGGCTTTGACAACGGTTGCCGCCGGGACTCAAATCGTCCACATCGAGGTCCGACCGGACCTCAGTCGGCTTCGGCCGGTCGACCACCCTGTTGTCGAGGCCGGGCGACGTCTGGCATCGACCTTTGGCATTGGCGGAGACACCGCGACCCTGCTGATCACCGGTGACACCCTGGATCAGACCCTCGAACGCGCTCGCAACGCAAGGAAGCTCCTTGAGGAGACTGACCCCAACATCACGATCCTGTCACCGGATCAAAGACTCAGGGCTCCCCGAGCGATCTCCGAACGACTGATCGACCTTCGAGCCCTTCCTTTGAGGCAGGCAGCCGCGCTGCTTCGAACTGAATTGTCGTCTGCCGGCTTGAACCTCGAGGCCTTTTCGCCCGGGCTGTCGGCGTTGGAGGCATTTGCTGAAGGCCGCGACCCCAAAGGCGACCGAAACGAACTGGATGAACAACTCCGAAAGACCAGTGAGGGCGGGACGACGGCAGCATTGGCCATTCGCTTGCCCGAAGGTCTGTGGCGTGAGGGACCGCCGGCATCTGTTCGAGAGGCCGTGGATATGGCTGCGCCGGGCGCTCTCTTTGCCTCTATGCCGTGGGTCGGCGCCGACCTCCGCCGTCTGGCGTCCCGGGACCTCCGCCGGCTCTCGGGCCTCAGCCTCGCCCTGATACTGATCGTCGTCGGCTTCTCGTTCAGGGGACGGCCGACCCCCACGGTCCTTGCCCTCTGCCCGGTCGTGCTCGGCACAATCTGGGCCTTCGGGATTTGGGGAGGAATGGGCAGGCACCTCGACCTCTTCGGTCTGGCAGTCCTTCCGGTCATGCTGGGCCTCGGGATCGACGACGGGCTCTACAGTGTCCACGGTGCCGGCAGGCGTGGCGTGGCGAACATCGGTCTTTCGATCCGCAACTCTGGACGGGCGATGGTTCTGACGACTCTGACGACCGCTCTGGCCTTCGGGAGTCTCGGCATGTCTCAACTGCCGGCCCTCAGGGCGGCAGCACTCTTGGTTCCCCTCGCAGTGATCGCCTGCCTCGCGACGACATTGGTGGTCCTGCCCGCAATTGCAGCCCTGGTGACCGGGAAGGGTCGGTCAGAAATCGACAGATTGGCAACGAGATGACCTCCCCCACTCCAGCCACCAAGCCCCATGCTCCAGAAACCGGTGGTCGTTTGCGCCGGTTTCTCGGTGACTTTCACGTCACCGGGGTCTTTTGGTACAGCCTCCACATTCGTGGCCTCCAAGTGATCCCGGAGTGGACAAAGTTTCCAGTCATCCATATTTTTTCCGCTTTCTTCTTCATAGCTCTGCGCCGCATTCGCTCGGCGATCGCATTCAACCTGGTGCCGGTACTCGGACCCGCCGGTTGGTGGGAACGGCAACGACGTATTTGGTTGACGATGAAGACATTCGCGTGGTGCCTGAATGAGCGCTATGAAAATCTCAACGGGGACCTCGAGTTGGAGGCGGACATCGAGGGTGAGGAGTTCTGGCGGGATGCGGTGGCCGGGGACCAAGGCCTGGTCGTCGTCACCGCCCACATCGGTCACTGGGAGGTCGGCGCCCAACTACCAACCCTCCGAGAGGGCCAAATGGTTCACGTCGTCCGCGAGGCCGAAGTTGATCCCAAGGCCCAGGAACTGATTCGCCGGCTGATGCAGGACGTTTCAGGCGGTCGATTCCAGGTACACTTTTCCGACGAAGCCGACACCACGTTCGGGGCTCGCCTGCTGGCTGCCCTCCGTCGAGGCGACATGGTTGCCCTCCAGGGTGATAGACCCCGGGCCGGTGGCCAGACCTTGACGACTCGGATGTTTGATCGTGATTTCTCAGTACCGGTGGGACCGGCTGCCCTGGCTCGTGCTGCCCGGGTGCCATTGTTGCCGGTCTTCATCTTCCGGGATGGGCGGTCCAGGTCCTGTGTGTCCATCAGGCGACCAATTGAGGTCGAACGCACGACAAACCGTGACCGCGACCTTCAGACCGCTATGCAGACCGTGACCACCGAAGTCGAAAGTGCGATCCGCTTCCGGCCCCACCAATGGTTCTGTTTCAACCGAGTCTGGAAGAACTGATAAGGTCACCGACCGATAGAAATACTGCGACCGATGAACAATTTCAGTTCACGTCCGGCCGGACCTACGAAAAACGCCGCCCCCCGAAGGAGGCGGCGTTGTGTTCTCCAGTCGGAGTTCGTTCAGCTTAGAAGCGACGGATGACCGCGATACCGGCCGACAGGCCGAGCAGCATCAAGCCGATCAGACCCACCAACGGCAGAAGGCTACCGGTGTGGGGCAGAACAACCGGGGCCGGGGCCGGTGCGGGTGCCGGTGCGGGCTTCGCCACAGGTACGGGCTTGTCAAATTTATCTGGAGTATCGACAAAGGTCACGACCTCGGCCTCCTCGATATGAACGACCACGGGCTCCGGGACCTCCTCAATCCTGTAGGCGCAACCATGCATTCCCTTACTGAGTTCATGGATGCTGCTTTTCTTGCCGTTGATTATCCAATGGATGTCAGGCGAAATATTCTTGAAGACCCTGATCTTGCCGGTGTCGTCCAATCGAACCGCCACGGAATTGTTGATGACTCTCAAGATTTCGCCGCAGCCTTGCTTGATCTTGACGACGTTGTCCTCGGCAGTACTGACCTGAGCCGGAAGAACCAGCGCCACCATCACCACCGCTACCAGCACCCATTTCACGTTCCTCATGAAATCCCCCTCCTCTGTATTTTGCCCGATCACGCTACTTTCGTTTTCACCCAGCCAGGGCTCCGCGAGAATCGGAGCGTTAACGATAGGACTCTATTGCTCGCTCCACCCATAATACAAGGGTTGATAGACAGAAGCGACTGTTTATCATCCACGCTACAATGTCGATGGTTTCTTCAATGCGTAACGACGACCAAACCGCCACAGGAATTGACACTTCCCCGCAAGACCGGAGGGGCGATCTCGCCCACCCCGAGTTCGGCGATACCCTGGGCGAACGGTTCTTGCTGCGGTCAATCATGGGTTCAGGCGCCACCGGCACAGTCTACGCAGCCGTCGACACGACGGTCGGTCAAAAAGTTGCCATCAAGCTCCTCCACCCGGATCTCAGGGACACCCGTACACGCGAACGATTGCGCCGCGAAGTCAGAGCCTCCCGTCCGGGCCACTCCAATATCGTCTCGGTCTTCGACCTGTTTGAGACCGGCGACCATCTCTTTCTCAGTATGGAGTTGGTCGAAGGCAGAAGCCTGAGATCCTGGCTGGAAAAGGAAGGACCGCTTCCGGTTGACAGGGTAATCGCTATCGGCCGACAGATGGCCTCCGCTCTGGACCACCTCCACGCCAAGGGCTTGGTCCACCGCGACGTCAAGCCCGGCAACATCCTCCTGGCCAACGACGGCACCGTCAAACTCTGCGACATGGGTCTGGCCCGGCCATTGGAACAGGGCGTCACCGTCACCGAAACGGAGATGGTCGTCGGCACACCCAACTACATGGCGCCGGAACAGGCGACCGGGGCGGAACTGACCGGCGCTTCTGACATCTACGGGCTGGGTCTGACGCTTTACCAGGCACTGACCGGCGAGATTCCGCTCAAGGAGCCGACAGCCATCGCTACTCTCTCGAGACGCCAGAGTGAACGGCCTCGTTCAATCCGGCGGCTACGGCCGGACTGCCCACGCTGGCTCAACCGTCTGATCCGCCGCATGCTGGAACCGAACCCCCGAGAGCGACTCTCGGCGGCCGCCGTCTACAAGGCCTTCGAAACCAAGCGCCTCTTGCTTCGGCCTCGGCGACGGACTGTGATCGCGGCGGCGGCCATTCTCATCGTCATCGCAGCCGGGATTCTTGGGGCTCGCCTTCTGACCCGTCACCCCACGACCGTCGTCCAGGTCGGCACGATGAGCATCACCGGACGGGACGGCAACGGCCGCACCACCTGGCACAGGGAGTTCGACATCCCGGTCCTTTCGGAGCAGAGGGTGGATATTGACGGCAACGGTGTCAAGGAAGTCATCATCATCCTCGGCCGAAAGGTAGGCTCCTATTCACGATCGGCAACAAACGATGGACCGGAGATCTGGATCTTCCGGAACGACGGCAGGGTCGTTTCACACTTTCTTCCGGAACAGAAAATCGATTGGGACTTCGACTATGACGTCGAAATCCGGGCGACGCTCCACCTCCTCGACATCGACCATGACGGCAGGTCTGATGTCGTCATCGTGGGCGAGCATTTCAACTTCTTCCCGACCGTCGTCTTTGTCTACCGGCCAGGTATCAACCAGTGGGATCAGGTCTTGACCCACGCCGGGCATATTCTCAACATCAGAGCCACAC
>JAUXDC010000378.1 GCA_030618605.1 Holophagae bacterium
GCGTGAACCCAGAGATTCCACTCGGTGACCGAATCGGGCGTTTCGAACTCGATCACGACCGAGCCGTCTTCCGAGGGCACCAGATGGGGGGAGAAGAAGGCGGTCTCGGCAAAGTTGGAGCGGATCTCGGCAGCGGGACCCTGGTCCGGTGGCGGCTGATCCTCGGAGATTTCATCGTCGATTGCCTGTGATTCCGGTTCGCCGGCGCCCATGGCCATCCCGTCACTTTCCATCATCGGCGCCGGTGCCGCCATGGCCATCTCGAGCGGCGCGCGGGACTTCATCATGTAGCGCCCGCCTCTGCGGCCCGGGCCGCCGATACCATAGCCGTCCAGCATTCTCAGACGATCGCTGCCCAGTGACGGGGGAGACGGTACGAGGTCGAAGCCAGTCTCATCCTGCCAGGCCGAACCGGCGCGACCCAGCGTTGAATCTGTCGAGGCAAACGCCACCAGTGACGGGTAGAGGTGGTCTACGGTCGGTGGGTTGTAGGGCGCAAAGAGGTCCAGGCTGCGGTCGTACATCAAGGCAAGGATCTCGGCGGCATCGCGGTCGAGGGTCTCTCCGTCGGAGCTGTGGACTGTGACCCGGAAGGTCTCCTTCTGCCCCGGGCGCAGGCGGTCGCGGAAGGTGGCAAATTCCAGTTTGAGTTTGCGGTCATCCCACGGGACAAAGACCTGAACATCTGAGGTGATCAGCTGGTGGTCACGGAGAACGGTCAGAGTTGCGCCGAAGCCACCCCGCAGGCCTTGATCAACGGGGATCTCGATGATCTCTTGATCCCTGCCGGCTCGGATGATCCTGCGGTCGAAGCGCCGGTTTTGACGGTAGAGTTCCAGGATCATCACCTGTCCCTGGAAGCCTGAGTGAACGAAGAGCCGGGCTGTGCCGCCGACGGCGACCGTTGGGTTTTCTGCGGCGAGGAATGCCGGCAGGGCAACCCGGGTATCGGCCGGGTGGGCGATCAGGAAACTCTGTTGGGTCTCGCAGGGAGTGCCGAAGGCATCTTCGGTCGTGTATACGAGCCGATAGGCGCCGGGTTTGAGGGAGGGGATCGTCAACGAAGCCCGTCCGTCGTCTCCGTGATTGAGAGTACCTTGAGCTTTCTCCAGGTCCTCGTCCCAGGTGCTCAGGACCCGGATGGGATCGTAGCCGGTGTTCCATCGTGGCCGGGTACGGTCGCCGTCGGTGACATGGGGATTCTCGTCGTCAAGCGCAACCGGTTGTTGGGCGGGCGTCAAGGTTTGTGGTGGGTTGGCCAGGCCGACCAGACGCCAGGAGCCTTCGCCTGGGCGGGGCGTTGCGTCAAGATCGGTTCGGAGAATTGAAATTTCGTGGATCTGATGACTCGGCACATAGCCGCCGCCGAGGTTGATCGTTGCCTCGATCGCGGTGAATCCCAGGCGGAAGGAGCGATCGGCCGATCGGGTCTCACCGCCGGGGTCGGTGGCATCGACCGTCAGCCGGAAGCGGTAGGTCACCCCTCGTTCAGCCTCCCTCTCGTCGGCTTCGGGTGTGAATGCGACTTCGAACGAGCCGTCAGCTTCGATGCGCTCCTCGCCTGAGGCAACAACCCTGGACTGAGCGACCGGCCAGGGACGCCACCAGGACCACCAGAGGGGATAGACCGGTTCGCGGGTCACCTTCCAGCGGATGTCACCCTCGGACACGGGCAGGCCGAAGTAGTAATCGACGGACCCCGACAGGACGGCCGGCCGGTTGAGCCGGAGGGCCTCGGTGGGATCGGTGATCTCAACGGTAAAGGTTGGGCGCTTGTACTCCTCGACTCTGATCGAGGTCGATGAGTAGCCCACCGAGGTTTCGAGGGACCATTGACCCAGCATGCGGCCGGCAGGAATCTCGAAGGAGCCCGAGGCCGACCCGAAGCCGTTGGTCGTCACGGTCTGAGAGGCAACTTCCTCGTAGTTGGCGTCTTCCAGGGTGACGGTTATCTGGGTATTCGGCAGGGTCTCGTAGCGGTGGTCTTCTCCGCCACCGGAGAAGGGAAGGACTTTCCAGTGGATTGTCTGCCGGGGGCGGTAGACGCTCCGGTCGGTGTAGAGCAATGAGGCGGCAGTTCGGCCTGGATCGCTGTCATAGGCCGGAGACAACGACCCGTCGAAGTCCAGATCCTCGCCGTGCCGGGCCAGCAGGAAGTAGCGGTGGGAGTTGTCATCGAGATCAATTATTACCCGACCGTCTGATCCGGTCCGGTAGGTTTCCACACGCCGATGGCCCTTCTGCCAGTCTGCTCGGTAGAGAGCTATGTCGACATCGGCCAGTGCGTTGCCTGAGAACCCGTGGCGGGCGGTGATCTCCCAACGGCCTTCAAGAGGACGGCGGATCAGGACGAGGTCCGAGATGATGAAATTGAAGGCCATGCGGCGATTGGAGTGGGCCTTGAAGTCCTCACGGGCAGAGGCGATGACCAGGAACGCGCCCTTTTTGCTCACAGGTGGGACGACATCGGTGTCGTGGTCTCGGTAGTCGGTCGTCGTCGGCAGGTCGACGGACCACTGGGCGATGGGGTTTCGCTGTTTGAGGAAGGTGGGTACTTCCCGGTAACCCGGCAAGATATTGTAGTCCTTGCTGGATCGGATGATCTCTTCCAGGTCGAGAGGGTAGGCGCGGAACCACACCTTCTCGAGGTTGCGGTGAGTGACCCGGATCGAACGGCGGCCCACGCCGTCGTTTGACATCGCGCCGACCGAATAGTTTGGGGCCTCGATCGAGGCGACGATGTGCCGGCAGGCTTCGGCAGCGACGCCTGAATCGTGTCGATTGAGTCCGCTGAGTGCCGTTTCCCTGGCATCGATCAGGGCATCGGGCGTTTCTTCCTGCTGCTGGAAGTCGGCGACCACTGCTTGGCC
>JAUXDC010000093.1 GCA_030618605.1 Holophagae bacterium
ATATCCTGAAGATTGCCCTCCACGACCTCCGGCTCACCCTTCAAGACCGATCGGCAGTGATGTGGATGTTCCTTCTCCCCATTGTCTTCGCTACCTTTTTCGGACTTGTGCTTGGCGGGCCTTCGGGCACAAACCCGGTGGACGGCACAGTCGCTTTGACCATTCTCGACCTCGACGGCAGTACCTTGTCAAGTGCCTTGATTGAAGAATTGAAGGACGATCGGTTTGGTTTGGTCTTTCAGGACCCACTCGATGCCAAGGACGCCGATACCGTCCGCACTCTGGTGATCCCCGAGGATTTTGAAGCCTCGGTGATGGCGGGCGTTCAAACCACCCTGCGCCTGGAGAAGGAACCGGACACCTCCGAAGAGGCAGCGCTGGTCGCTCAGGCCCGGATCATTCGCTCCACCACCCGGTTGATCGCAGGATTGATCATGACGGAGCTGTCGGAGGCTGAGGAAGAGTCCGCTGTTGGTGTAATTCTCGGTGAACCGGCGAACCCTCTGGTGAGCATCGACACATCTTGGGCCGGGGAAAGACCCAGGCCACCCTCGGGTTTCTCTCAGTCGATTCCCGGCAATACAACGATGTTCGTTCTCCTTGTCACTCTGACCTACGGCGCAGCGTCCATCACCACTGAACGCCAATCCGGTCTTCTTCGCCGACTGGTGACCTCTCCGGTCTCGCCCCACGAGATTGTCGGCGGAAAGATCCTGGGGCGCTTCGTGATCTCCGGCCTCCAGGTATCGGCCCTCATTGGTTTCGCGGCCCTTGCGGGCCTTTGGGTCAATCTGGATCTTGGCGGGAACCTGCTATCTCTATGGGCGGTGCTGTTGATATACGGCGCCTGCGTCGCACCCCTGGGGGTTGCGCTGGGCGCATGGTTCCGAGACCCCGACCGAGCCGCCAACATTGGTGTGATGCTCACGATGGCAATGGCCGCATTCGGAGGATGCTGGTGGCCGCTGGAGGTTGTTTCCCAGCCGCTGCAGAAATTCGCCATGATCTTCCCGACAACCTGGGTGATGCGAGCCCTCCACGGCCTGATCTCCTTCGGCCACGGCTGGGAAACCATCAGCCCAATCGTCGGCGTGTTGGTACTGTTCGGTGTTGCCTTCACCACCCTCGCCGTGCGGTCGTTGAGGGTTGAGTAGGGAATTTTGAAGTTCGAAGTTTGAAGTTTGAAATTGGCCCGGCCGATCGGAGGCAGCTGCGAAGATCGGCGTTTTTTCACCCTTCACACTTCTCACTTCAAACTTGACGCCCCCTCCCCCGCCGCGTAGTCTCACAGCCCGGAGAGATACGATGAACTGGAGTCGAAAAGAGTGACACTGAAACGCCTATTGCCCTGGATCACAGCCATCGTGATCCTCGTATTGGATCGGTGGACCAAGGGACTTGTCCTGGAACATCTGCCATACAGTCCGATGACGGAGGTCAAGCTCCTGCCGGGGCTGTCTCTGACCCACGTTCATAATTCTGGCATCGCCTTCAGCCTCTTCGCGGACGGCGGTCCGCTGTCGAAAATTCTCCTGCACGCAGTGATCCTGACCTCGGTGGTCGTTATTGCCTGGATTTTGGTCCGCCACTCGGGTGATCGCATTACCACCGCTCTCGCCTTTGGTCTGATTCTCGGCGGTGCGGTGGGCAATCTGATCGATCGGATGCTCTACGGCTGGGTGATCGATTTCGTCCACGTGTGGATCGAGGCCGGTGGCCGAATCCACTCCTGGCCCGATTTCAACGTCGCCGACAGCGCCATTACCGTGGGAGCTGTTCTCCTGGTGATCGCAGAATTGACCGGCAAGAAAGTGGAACACGAGGACACCGATGCACCCGATCCTGATTGATCTGGGTTTTTGGCAGATCCCATCGTATGGGGTCCTGCTGGCCATCGGTGTCATCGTCGGGCTATGGCGAGCCCGTGTCCGGGCTGAGAAGACTGGGCTGAATGGTGACAAGATTGTCGACCTCGGTCTGTGGCTTGTGATCTGGGCCCTTCTGGGATCCAAGCTCCTTCTGGTCGTCGTTGAGTTGCCGCGATATCTCAAGGCTCCGGGCGAGCTGCTGATGCTCTTCCGGGCCGGCGGCGTGTTCCTTGGGGGTTTCATTGCCGGCATCATTGCGGCGATTGTGCTGATCAGGAAATACGATCTCCCCGCCCTCAAGGCCTTTGATGCTCTGACCCCGTCAGTTTCCTTGGGGCAGGCCATCGGACGTCTGGGGTGCCTTGCCGCCGGTTGCTGTTGGGGAGGCCATTGCGAACTGCCGTGGGCCATCACCTACACGGATCCCCGGGCTGCGGCGGCTTTGGGAACCCCGCTGGGCGTGCCGGTTCACCCATTTCCGGTCTACGCCATCATCTCGAATTTGACGATCTTCGCGATCCTGGCCTGGATGTACAAACAGAGGCTGAAGCCGGGGAGAGTCTTTGCCGCCTACCTGATTCTCTATGGCGCTGCGAGGTTTCTTCTTGAAGAGACCCGCGGTGACGCCGTCCGGGGCTTTGTGCTCGGCGGTTCGCTGTCGACTTCGCAGCTGATCACGGCGATCATGATTGCTGTCGGGATCGCTCTCCAAATCTGGCTGTCCCGCCGTACCCAGCCGTGAGCACCCGCCACCGAGTGACCGTCGGCCCTGATCAGGATGGTATTCGCCTCGACCGGGCCCTGACCGCTCTGGCAACTGACTGGACCCGGTCGCGATTCAGAAAGTGGATTGACCAGGGGCGGGTTCAACGCAACGGGGCTCCAGCCCGGCAATCGGAACGTGTTGCCGAGGGTGATGTCCTCGAATTCGAGGTACCCGACCTCGTTCCTCTCGAGGCCCAGGCTGAAGACATTCCCCTGTCGATTCTCTTCGAGGACGAGCACCTGTTGATCTTGGACAAGAGCGCCGGTCTGGTGATTCATCCTGCCGCGGGGAATCCTGCGGGGACCCTGGTCAATGCACTGCTCCACCACTGCCGGGACCTCTCCGGAATCGGGGGCGTCGAGCGGCCCGGGATCGTACACCGCTTGGACAAGGACACGACCGGGGCCATGGTCGTCGCCAAGAACGACCGCTCTCACCTCGGCTTGTCGCTGGCATTCGGCCGAAGGGAAATTGAAAAGACATACCTCGCCGTGTGCTACGGAACTCCCAGGGATACAGAAGGTGTCATTGAGGCGCCGATTGACCGGCATCCCACCGACCGCAAGAAAATGGCGGTCAGAGAGGCCGGGCACAAGGCTCGGACGCTCTACAGCACGGTCGAGAGTTACGATGGCGCTGCTCTCCTTGCCTGCCGTCTGATCACCGGCCGCACACATCAGATTCGGGTCCACTGTGCCCACATCGGACACGCCGTGATCGGCGATCCGAACTATTCCGGGCGGCAGTGGCGGAATCTGGTCAACGAGGTCGCCCGATACGCCTGCCGGGATTTTCCGCGTCAGGCCCTGCACTCTCGGAGCCTGGCATTCACCCACCCGGTCACGGGAGAGACAATCTCGGTCGAGGCCCCAATCCCCGATGATATGGCGGGCCTAATTCAGGTGCTCAGTGGTTAGTCATTTCCTTATTGTCTGGGCCGGCCGCAATTAATCGTTGATTGGTAATTGGCCCTTTGCAATTCGTCGGACGAATTGCCTTATCATGTGGGCATGAAGCGCATCACGACCATCGACGAGATCCCGGCAAAAGGCATGAAGTTTGCCTATAACGAAGGTCCTCTTGAAGAGGAGGGCATTCTCTTGAAGATGAGAGACGGATCCGTCCGGGCGTACAAGAATCTTTGCCGTCACCTGCCGATGCGCCTGGACGACAGGGCCCCTGCAAATTTCTTCGACGCCGCCAAGGCCCAGCTGACCTGCAACTCCCATGGCGCCTTTTTTCGAGCCGATGACGGCTTGTGCACAGGCGGGCCGTGCAAGGGTTCGCACCTCAAGATTGTTCCGGTCACGGTCGAAAATGGAGTGGTCTTCGTCGATGAAAGTGCGACGGGTTCGTTCTTCGATGTATAGCCCGCAGTTCTCACCGGTGGTCTACTGCGGCGCGAAATACGCAGCGATCTTCGACGTTTGCTTGAATTCGCTCAATCAACGTACTGAAAAGTACGCCTCATTCGCTCAATCTTTGAAAACGCCGAATCTCACTTCGTCTTTCACCCCTCGCAACGAAAACCGGTAAGAAGTGCGGGCCAAGAACCTCAGCGGCTGTGCTCCGTTATCGTGGACATGCAGGCGTTGACGACCTCCGCCAATCTCCGGGCCCGGGCTGATACCGACGGGCGGAACGCCCCTCCCCTCCTGGAGATTCAGGGCCTCTCGGTTCGTCTCGGCGGCAGAATAATTCTCGATCGGCTCGATGCCACGATCAACGGGCAAATCGTGGGTCTCCTGGGGCCCAACGGCGCCGGTAAAACTACACTGGTTCGAACCCTTCTGGGCTATTTCAGACCGTCATCCGGAAACGCTTTTGTCCTGGGCCATTCCCTGGCGACTGCCGGCCGGACGGTATGTTCGATCATTGGCTACATGCCCGAGGATGATGCCTACATCAGCGGTATGAGCGCGGTTCGTTTCGTCAGGATGATGGGAGAACTGAGCGGCCTTCCGCCCGACGCCGCCCTGGAGCGGACCCACGATGCACTGACTTTCGTCGGCATGGGTGAGAATCGCTACCGCAAGGTTGGGTCTTTTTCGACCGGCATGAAACAGATGGTCAAGCTGGCACAGGCCCTGGTCCATGGTCCGAGATTTCTGCTGCTTGACGAGCCCACCAACGGACTGGATCCAGCCGCACGTCATCGCATGCTCGAACTGATCAAGGACATCGGCCACGAGGGAAAGACCGGCGTCCTGCTGTCGTCCCACCTCCTGGGCGATGTGGAAGCCGTCTGCGATGAAGTGATGATCCTCAAGGCCGGACGACTTGCCGGAAGATGCGATTTGGCCTCGGAACACGAGGCGGCCCGTACTTTTGTCGATCTCGAGACCCTGCCGCCGGAACCACGGTTCGGCTCTGTGCTTGAACGCCTTGGGTGCACCGTCGAAGACCGAGGCAACGGCCGGTTCAGAGTGGAACTGCCCCCTGACCTTAATGTCCGGACGCTCTTCTCGGCTGCTGCCGACCAGGGTCTGGGTCTGCGACGGTTTGAAAGAACCCGGGACTCTCTACAGGATATCTTCATGCGCGCGATGGAGGATGATCATGGTCGTTCGTGATCGAGCATGGAGTGCATGGGAGGGCTCAGTGACCCCGGCTTCAAGGCGCTTCCTGGTTTTGACCCGCTATGCGCTCAAGGACGTATTCGAGAGCCGGGTTTTTCTTGCCTTCTACATCCTGTGCCTGATCCCATCGGCGGCCGCCCTTCTGGCGATTTACTTCAGCCATAACACCCAGTTCCTCGAACAATTTGGAGGCATTGACTCCTGGTTTGCCAAGGCGCCGGACTGGATTTTCCTTCACCTTTTCGGCTGGCAGGCAATGCCGGCGTTTCTGGTGGCCGTAATAGCCACGCCTCCGTTGATTGCAGCCGACATCGGCAACAACGCGTTGCAGGTGATTTTGGCGCGCCCCATCGGTCGCCGCGAGTACGTGCTCGGCAAGATGGTTGTGGTCTTCCTTCTGCTCTCGCCGATTACATGGGTTCCGGGACTCTTGACCTTCTGCCTGCAAGCCATCCTGGCTGGGGGTCAATGGACTGCCGAGAACCTCCGAATTGCGGTGGCTTTCTTTGTCGGCCATGTGGTTTGGATTTTGGTGGTCACGATGCTCTGTCTGGCGGTTTCTGCCTGGATTCGTCTTGCAGCGTTTTCCAGGGGTGCTCTCCTGGCGATCTTCATCATCTCGGCGGTTGCAGGTCGCCTGGTCAACGGTGTGACCCGCTCGTCAATCGGCGATCTCCTCCATCTCAGCAAGGCGATTGAGAGTGTCGTCTTGCGCTTTTTCGGAGCAACCCCACCCAGTGGCCTGCCCTCTCCGGCCAATTGGTTGACCCTGGTAGTAGTGGTGCTGGGCGCCCTGTGGGTTCTCAACCTCCGGCTCCGCGCGGTTCAGGAGATCAAATGAACCCAACCGAGCACATCGTACTGGAGGGCGTCTCCAAGTTCTACGGAGAAGTCCTTGGGGTGAACAATGTTGATCTGAAGATCGGACCTGGACTGACGGGTTTGGTCGGTCCCAACGGCGCGGGCAAAAGTACGCTGATGAACCTCGTGACCGGCCTGATCAGGCCGACCCGGGGCATGATCAGCGTCCTGGGCATCAGCCCAGAGAAGCCGGAGGATCTGTTCAGAAAGGTCGGTTTCTGCACACAGTGGGATAGCTTTCCTCCAGGCGCAACAGGTCAATCCCTTCTTGAGGACACGCTGATGATGCACGGTTTGGCCCGGAGAACAGCCCGGGAACGTGCAAAAGCGGCCCTTGAGACCGTCGGCCTGGCGGCTGCAAGAGGCCGAAGAATTGATGCCTATTCCAAGGGCATGAAGCAGCGAGTCAAGCTGGCAAACGCACTCTGCCACAATCCTCAAGTCCTGATACTGGACGAACCTCTTAACGGACTGGACCCCCAGGGGCGCTCCGAGATTATCGAGATCCTCAAGGAGTTATCGGGTCTCGGGCACCATGTACTGGTATCCAGCCACATCCTGCATGAGGTCGACCTGATTTCAGACACAATCGTCATGATGCACGGTGGTCGAGTCGTGGCGGAGGGAACCATCAGAGACGTACGACAAGAGATCGTCGACCAACCGGTACAGATCCTGATTCGTTGTGACAAGCCGCAGAGAGTCGCAGCACGCGCTTTCGAGATGGCTCATGTGGTCGGCGCCAAGATTCTTGATCAGGGAGGTGGCGTGGTCGTATCAACCCGAGACGGACAGGCCTTTTTTTCTGAACTTCCCTCAATAGTGCTCGAAGAAGATCTCGCGGTAGAGACCGTTCTTCCGGCCGATGAGGATGTCCGCGCAGTCTACGATTACCTGATCGGGCCCGAAGGCGGACAGCGATGAACACCGGCTTCCGGCTCCGCCAAATCCGTACGGTAGCGAGCGTTGATTTCAGGCGAACCCTCGGCGGTCGAAGAACGCTGGCACTGGTGTTGTTCTGTTCACTTCCCATCGCCCTGGCTCTTTTGCGCATAGTCATGATCCCGGAGGCGGCCCGAATGGACCTTGGCCGGACGGCCCACGAACTGGCCCAGATCTTCTCGCTGTTTCACCTTCGGTTCATCGTTTTCTTCGGATGTGCCTTCCTCTTCGTCAAGAGCTTTCGGGGTGAGGTCTTGCAACACACACTGCATTTGGGACTTCTGCTCCCAATTAGGAGACGGGACTTGATTGTCGGTAAGTACTTCGGCGCCCTTGCGGTCTCCCTGGCCGTGTTTGTGCCTGCAACCGTCGCCCTGGTCGTTGTGTACCGCCTGGCAAACGGCTTTGAGCGAACCCTGCAAACGATGGTCTCCGCCCAGGGGATGGGACACTTGATCGCCTATGTTTTTATCACTGCCCTTGCTGCTATCGGATATGGCGCCCTGTTCTTGCTCGCGGGCCTCTTTTTCAAAAACCCGATGGTGCCCGCAGTTCTCTACCTGGGATTCGAGGTTCTTGTGCCCTTCCTCCCTCTGCCGCTTCGGGTCTTCAGCGTTGCACGCCATCTCCAGGCCCTGCTGCCAGTCCAGCCCAGCCTTGGCCCTCTGGCAGTCACTGGATCAGACATGCCGGGTTGGCTGGCGGTCATACTGATTCTGGGAGTCGGCGCCATCGCAGTTCGGCTCGCCGGTTGGAGAGCACAGGGGTTTGAGATCGACTATTCGTGAGGGGAAGCTGTTAGCTGTTAGCCTTTAGCTATTAGCACATCACACGCCCAAGCCGGTCCTGCAGATCGGCCAGCTAAAAGCTAATAGCTAATAGCTAAAAGCTAATAGCTAAAGGCTAACAGCTCGATCCCCGCTTGCCGGAGATCGCTCCTACCGCCCTCGTCTCAACGGCACCAATAGACCCAGAATAATCAGCAGGCTCCATACCGGCCACGGACCGTCAAAAGCCGCCAGGATGGCGCCGGAGACCAGGGCAAAGCCACCAAAAATAGTTCCCCTGAGGCCGGCCAGAGGTTTTTCCGGAGGTCTTCGAGTCTGCTGTTCCAGGATTCGAAGGCCTTCGGTCACCAGCTGAGGCATGCGAACGAGGGCGTCGACCATATCTGGTGCAGCCCGGAGGCCCTGCTGAATCAGGCTGGTTGGAGACAGCTGGGTGCGAAAGAGCCTGTAGACGTGACGTTCGGAAACCTCGGCCACGTCAAATTGCGGATCCATCATGTAGCCGACGCCTTCATAGGTGATCAACGCCTTGACCATCAGGACCATGTCGACCGGGTAGTACATGTGGTACCGCGCACCCAATTGCAACGACTCCAGCATCAGCAGCGCCAAGGATTTCTGCTCGAACTTCGACCCACGACGCCAACGCCGGCATAACTCCCGCATGGCCCGCCTGAAACCCGGCACGTCACTCTTCTCATCTTTCTGGGCGACTTCTGCCAAGTGCCGTGCCGCCTGGTCGAAATTTCCCATCACCATTCCGTAGTAGGTCGAAAAAAGGTGGTGCCGGACGTCGGATTCGATTCGGCCGACCATGCCCAGGTCGATGAATCCAATTTTCATCTCCGGAAGAACCATCATGTTGCCAGGGTGGAGGTCCGCGTGAAAGAAGCCGTCTTCGTAGAGCATTCGAATGATTGCCGAAGCCCCGACATCGATCAACTGCTGCCGTTCGCTGTCGGACAAGGTCGAGGCCAAGTCCGAGTCCGGCGCCACCCCGTCCAAAAACTCCTCGCACAAGACGCGATCACCAGTAAATTTTCGATAGATCTGAGGGAACACCACCTCGGGCATATCCTTGAAATTTTCGATGAAATTCTCTGTGTTCTCCGCCTCCAGTTGCATCTCGATTTCACGGAGGGTGAATTCGCAGAATTCGTCAGCGATCCTGCGCGGCTGGTACTGAGGAATGATCCACTGCAGGATCCTGCCGAAAATCCGCAGCAGCGCTGCATCCCGGATCAGCAGTTCACGAATCCCAGGTTTGACAACCTTGAGAATGACCCGATCCCCGGCCAGGGTCACCGCCTTGTGGGTTTGGGCGATCGATGCGGAAGCCAATGGCTTCTCCTCAACCTCGGCGAACATCTCGGTAAGGGGCCGCCCCAGGTCGGCCTCGATGATCGTCAGGATCTCTTCAAAATCCACCTCCGGCAGCCGGGACAGGAGATTCTGCAATTCCTGGGTGACCGAGGACGGCAGGATATCGCTCCGAAGACTGAGGATCTGACCTAATTTGACGTAGGTTGGACCCAACTCCTCGAGTCTACGCCGCAGTTGAACCGGAAACGGAAGGTCCGCATATTCGGAATCGACGAAGATTCGGAAAAACCAGGCCAAACCCGCCTGCAAACGAAAGAGGAGCCCTCTCCCGCCGGTCTTTCGCCGTCTGGCTTCGACTACGGCGATGTAACCGCCGCCCAACAGCAGCACGAACTGTCTGAAGGTGGCACGGCCCCGTCTCGCAAGAGACGGAATCGAAATCAGGTCCCTTCTACTGGGTCTGACCTTCGGGTCCCGATTTCCGAGAACCTCCGGTGCCCGTCCCGGATCAAGATCCGTCATCTGGGACCCGTCCTGCGGAGCAGATCAAGTGTCATTGTTGGGCCCGGCCTACAAGCCGTCAGCGGTTCCGACCGTATTTCTCGTGGCTCGAAACCCAATCGAGGGAGCAGATCGCGGAGGCCAGAGAAATTTCGCCCGCCAGCACGACACCTCCGATGATCTCAGCCAACTTCTTGACCTTGTCTCGTCCCCTGCAGCCCAGGATATCCAGACACTCGGACTGGGTAGGCAACCCGGTTCCGCCACCGAAAGTCGCCACGATCAATGACGGGATTGTGATCGAGATGTAAAGGCCGCCCTCCGGGGTTAATTCGGTATAGACAATCGCCGAGGACGACTCCGCGACGTTGGCAACGTCCTGCCCGGTGGCAATGAACATCGCCGTGATGCCGTTCGGTGAATGGCAGCCGTTGTTGTTGGCGCCGGAGAGCATCGAACCGACGTTGGATACCCCTGCCTGATAGTGGATCGTTGCCGGTTCGACCCTCATGTGCTGAACAAGAACTTCCCGCGGGATCACCACCTCAGCGGTCACCCGTTTGCCCCTGGTTCGCATCAAGTTGATCTGCGAGTGTTTCTTGTCCGTCGCGAGGTTGCTCTCGAGGAAGAAAGACCGGACGTTGTCCACATTGTCCAGCATCCACGAGCAGGCTGCGAACGTGGCCCGTCCTACCATATTCTGGCCCGCCGCGTCCCCGGTTCCGAAGTTAAACCGAAGGTAGGCAAACTTGTTGGAAAGGAAGATGTCGATATCGAGGAGCTTGGCCACACTCGAGGTCGCTTCGGCCGAAGACCGGATTTCATCGATGTGATCATAAACCCATGCGCGAAAATCCCGAGCTTCCCTGGCCGAGTCGAAGACGAACACCGGCGCGCGCTGCATCCGATCGTCCGAGACCGTGCAGGTTACACCACCGGACAGATTCATCACCTTGATACCCCGGTTGTATGAGGCCACCAGTGTTCCCTCGGTCGTTGCAAGAGGCACCAGGTACTCACCTGTTGCGTATTCTCCGTTGATCTTGATCGGACCGGCAAAGCCGATCGGTATCTGGGCGACGCCGGTGAAGCTTTCGATATTGCCGTTTGCGACATTCGGGTCGAACGAATAGGAGAAAACGTTCTTGGGGTCTGCGCCGGTGTAGTCCCGAACGAAATCCTGACGCTTGGCGATGATCTCCGGGCAGAAATCGTCCTCCTTGTCAATCGGAACAGTCACCCGGTGCTCCTTGTGGAGCTTGATCGCATCCTTGACCTTGAAGCTCAACGTCCCGAAGGGTGAAGCGGTGAATTCGAACCCTATCTGGTGCTTGCCGACCTCCAGCGTCTGCCCTTTCCATATCAGATCGATCGTTTTGCCCAGGGCAAATGGGACCGATGATTCGGGGCTGATGTCGGCAGGACTCAGGGTCTTCCCCGAACCAAGGCGGATCTCGAGATCTTCCAACGGAACCTTGGTTCCATCAATCGTCAGACCCAACATGCCTGTGAAGATTGCATCACTGAGCCGATTCTTGAGCGTCAGGGTCACTCCGTCCGACGTGTTTTCGAGACTTCCAAAGGTGTAGAGTTGTTTCAGTACCAGGGACGGAATTTTCATGAGGCCTCCAGAGATCAGTTTTCCAGTCGCCAAGTATAACCGGGAAGGGAGTTCTCAGCTATCAGCTATCAGCTGTCAGCTGTCAGATCTCAGGCGATGAGGAAACGCTTTCTCGATGTCCGGTATACCGTACCGCTGTCCACAAGAGAGGGCAGTCGTCTCGGCCAGATGACAAGCTGATAGCCGATATCTGAGAGCTGACATCACCCGAAAGAGCCAGAAAGCCATATTTCTGGCTCTTTCGGGCCAGGCATGTATCTTGCGTTCCATCCTGGAGACGGAGGAAAAGATGTTCAACACCAAATGGATTTACACCGTACTCATCTTCGCTTGTCTCATCGCTTTCACACCTGCAGCCGAGGCTCAACGCTCCTGGAGTCCCGGTGACAACGGTTCGGTCCGATTCCGCCTCGGCCTCTTCGAGCCTACGGCCGACTCGAACTACTGGGACGAAAAATTTGACGTCTGGACCGGTAGTGGAGAAGATCTTCAGGATTTTGTTTGGGGCGTTGACGGCCTGTGGATGGTTGGGCCGACCTTGGGTTTCCAGGCGGGTTCGTCCTGGTATGGGGGGGCCACAAACCAATCCTACCGGGATTGGGTCGATGACGCCGGTCGGAACATCGCACACCGAACCGAGCTGACAACCTGGGATTTGACCGTGGCTGCAATCTTCAAACCACTCAGGGGTTCAATGTTTCGGCCCTATTTCGGGATTGGCGGCGGTCTTCTGTCGTGGCGACTGGTGGAATACGGGGACTTCATCGACTTTGGAAATGACGGCTCTGTGGTGTACGGCACATACCGCGATGACGGAACGACCTTCATGGCCTTTGGTCTGGTCGGCCTGGAGTTTATAACCCGTAACGGCTGGTCGTTCTTTGTTGAGGGCAGATGGAGGGAAGCCGACACGTCGTTGGGCGGTGGATTCGGAGGCCTCAACCAGCGACTCGACCTTTCGGGCCCTGAACTCAGCGCCGGCATAGCATGGAATTTTTGACCTCCCTAACCTCCGCAGTGGAAGACGCAAATAATAGAAGATGAACGCATCGTTTTGGACCGTTCTGCGGTATACTGAAACCGTGCCAAAAACAATGGAGGATATCGAATGATTTCAACCCGCAGCCAGGTTGGAGAAACTGGGATGACTCTTGACAAGCTCCAGTCACAGCACCAAGGCCACGAGGTGCGTCTGGAAGAGCTGAAACTGAAGACACTGCTGACCCCCGAAGAAGAGTTCGAAGAAAAGCAGTTGAAGAAAAAGAAACTCAGGCTGAAGGATCAGATGGAACTCCTTCGAAGAGTTGCCTCCTGATCCCAAAAGGAAAGAGCCGGCACAGATCATGTTCCGGCTCCGGCGAGTAGGTACCGGCTGTGAGAAGTTAGGTATCAGTTTCACAGTTCTGCCCCAGGTGAATTCACATGGTCCTTGCTCCTTGTTCCCTGAATCCTGTACCCTGAAACCCAACGCCTGAGCCGTTGCTTCAAAGTCGAAGATGTTACGGCGTCAATGCTCAATATGACTGGGGAAACCATGCCTCGCTTTGCCATCCTGGATCCGCTGACCCTGATGGGTCAGGAGCTGACCACAGAATTGGAACGATCTTTCCCCGAGGCCGAGCTTGGCCTCTTTCACACCTCAGAAGACGA
>JAUXDC010000372.1 GCA_030618605.1 Holophagae bacterium
GGCCCTGCGGCAACCGGATATCTGAAAATGCCTGAACTGGAACGAGTTCGCCGACTTCCTTACGGTGTGCCATCCGGACCTTGACGATGTCGATGGTAATGAAGAGAACGATGGTTGCGATTACGAGTACTGCAGTCATGATTGCCTCCTTCCGGGTTCTTCCCGGATAGTGGAGATCTGGTGGCCGGGGCTGAAATTTCCAACGATGTTGGTTGCTCGGTTCACCAGCGACCTCCGCCCACATCTATTGCAGGGTTCGTGCCAAGATTCACAAGTTCTGCAAATCCCCTTTTTTCAGGCTCTTACGAATTTTTCAACACCATGAAGCCCGTCGAACCGATGATTTCGACAACGGCCAAAAGAGTCAATCAGTGGAAATACGCCCCAAGCTCCTTGTTTTCAGCGCTTTTCGGCTGTTGAATTCCACAACTAGAGATGTTGCATTTCTCTCCAGAGAGCTGACCTGCATGTTGCATCGCCTCCATAGGATCTGTAACCCCTTTGTTTGAGTTACTTCTCGTGTCACATTCAGGTATGGTCCATCTCGTTTTCCCGGCGCTGTCACCCGCCAAAAAGAAAAAGGGGGCTTTCGCCCCCTTTTGCACAGATTAGATTTTCAGTTCTCAGCTGGCGAAGTTCTTCTGGAATTCATCCCAGGCTTTGTCGTCGAGGGTGAGGGCCGCTCCAACAACCGGATGGGCGCCATCAGCAAGGGCCGCACCGACTGCATCCGGCGCTGTCTCAACCGCCAAGAAGTCACAGAATCGCTGCGTTTCAGATCGCATCCACGCCACCGATTGTTCGCCGATTCGATAAGACTTGAGGCTGTTTCCGAGGTCCTCGGGCCACACCGAAGCCAACCAGCCTGAACCGTAGGGGTCCTCCTGGATCGCGGAGCCGTCCCGTTCGACGGTCGGATTGTGGGAAATAACAGTGCCGGTTACTGGAGACGTAATCCTCAGGCTGCGTCCACTTCGCCATACAGTGGCCAGGGTCTCTCCAGCAACCACCTGGTCCCCGACCTCAGGCAGATCAACGTTATCGACTCCTCCGATCGCCTGGGCCAGAAACTCGTCCATACCGACTTTCAACTCCCCAAGATCAGTCAGGCGAGCCCAGCTGTGGCTCTCACCCAGAAAAAGGCCCTGGGGAAGCCGAATGTCGGAAAATGCGTGCACCGGTTGCACCTCAGCGACCTCTCCAGGCCTTCCTGCCATTCGAGTTCTGATGACCTGTACTGCTATGAAAACCATTAATGCAGCGATGACGAGAAACACAGTCATGATTGCCTCCCCCCGGGTTCTTCCCGGTTCATTGCGGTCTGACGGCCGGCCCTGAAAATCCCAACGATTTTGGCTTTCCGGTTCATCATCAACCTCCACCCACACCAACTGCATGGCACGTGCCAGAATTCACAAGTTTTGGAAGTTCCCTAATTTCAATATCTTATGAAATTTTCAACACTCAAGAAATGCTCGCACTGATGATTTCGACAACGGAGCCGTGGGCAAAATTCCATCGATATTCGATAACCTCCTTATTTTCAACTCTTTCGATACCGTTGAAATCGGCAACAACCACCGTTGTATCCGACAACGCCAAATACTGAAAAGCCGGCTGCGGGCCCTGAAGGACCCGCCTACAGAACCTAACCATCGTAAATTCAAAGAGTTCAAGGTTATTTTATTTTGCAGTACACCCTCGTCCGACGAATTGCTTATACTCCTTGCATGACCCTTTCCGTGATCGTGAACCCCGCAGCCCACGGCGGTCTTGCCGGCCGCCAAATTCCCAAACTCCAAGCCCGCCTGGCCCATGCCGGAGTCGATGCCGAAATTCATGTGCCCCAATCTCGGGAAGATCTCTGCCGTTTGGCGGTCCAACTGGGAAGCAACCCCGACGACACCGTGGGTCTTGTCGGCGGCGACGGCACCAACATGGCGGTCGTCGATGCGCTGTTGCAACACTTCGGATCGGACCCTCTTCCGAAACTGGCCTTGATCCCTGCCGGGCGGGGCAACTCTCTGGCCAAGGATCTGGACTTCCCTGACATGGATCAAGCGATTGCTGCCCTGTCAAACGGGACAATCCGGGACATCGATGTCGCCCGCTACGTTTCGAATGGTGTATCCGGGCACTTCCTCAACTGCATGGGCATGGGCTTTGTCACTGAGGTCGTCCAAACGGCCTCGCACTTCCAACGTCTGGGAGACCTCAGCTACATCATCGGTGTCTTCCAC
Organism: Holophagae bacterium; assembly: GCA_030618605.1. Lineage (GTDB taxonomy): Bacteria > Acidobacteriota > Thermoanaerobaculia > Thermoanaerobaculales > Sulfomarinibacteraceae > DAOWGJ01. The sequence goes on from JAUXDC010000372.1 coordinate 2,241, forward strand.
CAAACACTGAGACTCCGGCACCATCAATTCCGTCTCGAGATTGACGATCAGGTCATCGAAGAACAGATGTGCTTCATAGAGATCATGAACTCACGGAAGACCGGCGGTGAGATGCTGATGGCGCCTGAAGCACGCATCGACGACGGCCTCCTGGACGTTGTCTGGGTTTCGAAGGTCAACCGGCGGGACCTGATGATGACCTTCCCCAAAATCTTCAAAGGGACACACGGCAGCAATCCTGCCGTTCATTTCCTCCGCGGGAAAAAGATTACAATCACATCACCTGAACACCTGGGCCTGCTACCGGACGGCGATCAACTGGGGGCGACACCCGTAACTATCGAGGTCCTCCCAAAGCGGGTTCGCTACCTCTGCTGACTCGGCGGAGTCGAGAGCAAAAGACGTATCTCTCGCAAAGATCGCAAAGAGCGCAGAGGAACCACAGGGGGAAGTCCATTTTTTCTCTTCTTCGCGATCTTGGCGATCTTTGCGAGAGAATTGTCTTCCTCTGCGTCCCCTGTATCATTTCTCCATGGCAATCCTGCTGATCCTGGCCAACTTCGTCGCCGCCGCAGTGATGATTGCGATCTTGACCGCCTCCGGGGCACGGGTTCGCCGATGGCTTCGTTTGCCGGCCAGTCCATCCGACCGGTGGGCGGTCGATCTGGTGATTGGTGCTGGTCTGTGCTGCCTGTGGATCCTGGCATTGGGTCTCGTCGGCCTGCTGCGACCAGGTGCCCTCATTTCGGGAATCGTGGCACAGGCCGCGATCGGTCGCTGGCGCAAAAACCGACGGCCGTTGCGGCCCCTGCTTTTCACCGCAGCGGCCGGCCTTCCCAACCTGATCATCGCCGCT
>JAUXDC010000267.1 GCA_030618605.1 Holophagae bacterium
CAACGGCCTTCGACAGGCCAGTCGATCCAGTCGGGAATCGGGAGACCTTTGAGCGGGTGGCGAAAATCAAACGATCGGCTTTTCGGATCCGGCTTGGACGGGGGTGTGTCGGGCCGGGAAGAGGTGATGGATGTCCGGCCGGCATCGTCCTCCGAACGGGGAACGAGGGCCCGTGCCAGGGCGCCCAGGACCTCTGCCAGTTCCGCCCCGGTCTGGAACCGCCGGCCGGGATCCTTTTCAAGACATTTCAGTACGATAGGGTTGAAGGCTGCCGGCAAGCCGGGGACGACCGTCGATGGAATCGGGCATGCCTCCTGGGCGATCTTGAGGGTCACCTCGTGCATGTTGGCGCCATTGAAAGGGCGGGTTCCGGTCAAGAGCTTGAACAGTACGACGCCCAGTGAAAAGAGATCAGATCGGCCGTCGATTGTATTGCCTGTGATTTGCTCGGGGGACATGAAGTTCGGAGTTCCGATGAACTGCCCGTCAACGGTCAGATTGGAGCTTTCGAGGCGTGCGACGCCGAAGTCCATCACCTTGGGAGACCCGTCGGTCGTCAGGATGATGTTGGCAGGCTTGATGTCCCGATGGACGACACCGAGATTGTGTGCGTAATCCAGGGCGAGCGCCACTTCAGCAACAATGCGAGCCGCTTCGGCAGGGTGGAGGCGCCGATCCGCGCCCAGCATCTGTTCGAGATCCTGACCCTTGATGTACTCCATCGCGATGTAGACAAGGCCGGTGTCGGGGCACTCGCCGACATCATGGATCGTGACGATGCCGGAGTGATTGAGGCGTCCGGCGGCCCTGGCTTCGCGAAAGAACCGCTCCCGAAATTCTGTTGCAAAATCAGGGTCGATGTCGATGCGGAGTGTTTTGAGGGCGACGCGCCGGTCGATGATCGAATCTCGAGCGAGGTAGACGACACCCATGGCGCCCTTGCCCAGGGTCTCGAGAATTTCATACCGGCCGATGCGTTCGCTGGACACGGCGCCATTGTAGCGATTCTCAAGGAGAATCGCTTATAACACCCCTCGGCGTCGCTGGTCTCTCTCGATCGAGTCGAAGAGGGCCTGGAAGTTGCCCTCACCGAAGCTTTTGTGGTTCTTGCGTTGGATCAGTTCGATGAAGATGGGCCCGAAGAGATTCTTGGTGAAAATCTGCAGCAGGTAGCCGTCGTCGTCACCGTCGATCAGGACATTGTGCCGGCGAATGCGCCCCCGGTCTTCGGTGACGTTGGGCACGCGGTCGTACACCGCCTCGTAGTAGTCATCGGCGATGTCCAGAGTCTCGATACCGCTCCCCTCGAGCTTGTCGAGGGAGGCCAGAAGATCGGACGACAAAAAGGCCAGGTGCTGAATGCCGGGACCATCGTATTCCCGCAGATACTCTTCGATCTGACTCTTCTGTTCGGTGCCCTCGTTGATCGGAATGCAGAAACCACCGGCCGGAGACTGGAGGGCATAGGATTTCAAACCGGTCTCTTCGCCCTTGATGTCGAAATATCGGACTTCGGTGAATCCGAAAACGTCTTTGTAGAAGTCGGCCCATTCCTCCATCGTGCCCTTGAAGACATTGTTGGTCAGGTGGTCGATCATCAAAAAGCCCTTGTCATCTACGATCTCGGGTTCTTCGAGGTCGATGTACTCGGAAGCGTAGGGCGAACCTCGACGCCCGAAGGTCTCGATGAAATAGATCAGGCTGTTGCCGATGCCGTAAATGGCCGGGACATCCAGGCATTTGGTATCGGCATCCGCCTCGTACTGTCGGGCGCCGTTGTCCAGGGCCCACTCCATCGCAGCTGCAGCGTCGTCGACGCGCCAACCCATCGAGCAGATCGAAGGTCCATGCTGTTCGCCGAAACCTTGTGCAAAGGTGTCGGGCTGACGGCTGAGCAGGAAGCGGATATGGTTCTGCTCGTAATAGTCAATCGACTTTGTGGTGTGGCGCATCAATTTAGAAAAGCCGAAGGCCTTGAATGTGCGGTCCATGAACTCGGGGTCGGGTCCGCAGAACTCGACGAATTCGATGCCTCGGAGGCCGGCGGGATTGCGTTCGTTCGTCATGATCACTCCTTTGTCATCCACGATTTCCAGTAATTGCGGACCTCGGCAGTCGCTGCCTGTGGGGTGGGGTTGAGAGGGTAACGGGTATCGACCATCACCGCCTTCTCGTTGGTGTGGGTCTTATCCTTGGCGGCCTCGACGGCGCTGGGGTGCGGACCATGGTGAATACCTTGGGGATGGAACGTCACCATGCCCGGAGATATGCCGCCGCGACTGAAGAACTCGCCGTCGTGATAGAAGATCACCTCGTCGAAGTCGATATTGTTGTGGAAGAAGGGCACCTTGAGGGCGCCGGGATCGCCGGTTTCCAGTCCACGGGGCAAGAAGGTGCAGATGACCACGTTTTGCATCAAGAAGGTGATGTGGGCGGTCGGCGGCAGGTGGTAGCGCTCGGACATGATGGGCCTGATGTCACGAATATTGAGCTGCCACACGGTCAGATTGCCCTTCCAGCCGACGACGTTGATCGGGTTGAAGGGGTAGGTGATCGTCGAGATCCGGCCCTGTCGCTGCACCTTGAGCCTGAAGGGTCCCTCGCCCCCGTGTCTCTCGGGCGCAGGTTCGGGTACCTTGATGACGGCGGGGTCGAACAGGGCATGCTGTCCGACGATGCCCCTGTCGGGGATCTCGACTTCGCCCTTGGATTCAATGACCAAAAGGGCGGTCTCTTCGGCCGGTAAAAGACGGTAGACCGTGCCCCGCGGGATGACCAGGTAGTCACCCTTTTCATAGGTCAGGGGCCCGAAGTCGGTTTCGATCTCACCGCCGCCGCGATGCACGAACAAGACCTCGTCCGCATCGGCATTGCGGAAGAAGTAGTCCATAGGCGCCGCAACGATCCCGAAGAGCAAGGTGCAGTCATCGTTGGCGAGAAAAGGCACTCTACCCTCGAGATAGTCGCCGTCGGCGAGACCTTCGAGGTTCTCCATGACGTAGGCGTAGGGCCGGAGATCGCCCTCAATGTTCGACCAACCAACCGGGGGCTCGGTCCTGTAAAGGTGGGCCGTTCGACCGAAAAATCCGCGCCGCGCATATTCTTCCTCACAGGTTCCGTCAGGAATATCGACGTGCGCCTGGAGCGTTACCGTGCCTTTGATGTGGTACATCTCGCCTCCTCTGTTGCTGACAATCAAGAGAACGATACCCGACGCCAATGGATTCCACCAATGGAAAAGCTGTGCCGAAAAGGCGCCATCGGTCTTTTCGGCGCGGTCGATTGGCTGAAAATGAACCAAAAACTCGGCATGTTGTTTGCATTAAGGGCTTGATCGGGCCAACTGGCCCCAGGGGAGTGTGATGGAACAACGACTTGAAGAACGACAGGTGGATCGGGCTGCGGCCCGGTTGGGAGAAATTCAGCGGGCCGTGTCCGCGGTGGTCGTCGGCCAGGATCGACTTGTGGAAACGGTGCTGGTGGCACTGTTGTGCCGCGGTCATGTCCTGCTCGAGGGTGTGCCGGGTCTGGCCAAGACTCTGCTGGTTCGGAGCCTGGCCTCCGTGGTCGGCGGCGCCTTCCAACGGCTGCAATTCACACCGGATTTGCTGCCGGCCGATGTGACGGGGACCCTGATTTTTGACCCCAAGACCTCGGAATTCGTGGCGCACAAGGGGCCGGTATTTGCCAATCTGGTGTTGGCCGACGAGATCAACCGCGCACCGGCCAAGGTGCAGTCGGCCCTGCTGGAGGCGATGGAAGAACGTCAGGTCACGATCGGTGACGAGACCTTCCTCCTGCCTGAACCATTCGTCGTTCTGGCAACCCAGAACCCGATCGAACAAGAGGGGACCTACCCGCTGCCCGAGGCGCAGCTTGACCGTTTCCTTTTCAAGGTTCTGGTCGACTATCCGGCTCTCGACGAGGAGCGCAAGGTTCTGGAGTATCACCTGGGCGAGGCCTTTCCGACGGCACAATGCATCACCTCCCTCGATGAACTTGGTGAGTTGGAGCAGGTTGCCCGAGAGGTCTATCTGGACGACCGTATTCGGTCCTACATCGTCAATCTGGTGGCTGCTTCCAGGCGTCCGGCCGAGGTCGGCCTGGGCGATCTGGCGCCCCTGATCGCCTTCGGCGCCTCACCCCGTGCCTCGATCGCATTGGCAGTCGGGAGCCGTGCCCTGGCCTTGGTCCGGGGCCGGGCCTTCGTAACGCCGGAAGACGTCAAGGAGTTGGCGCCCGCCGTCCTGCGTCATCGTATGGTCTTGACCTACGAGGCGGAGGCCGAGGGTGTCGGCGCAGAGGATGTGGTCGAACGACTGTTGTTGGCGGTGGAGGTGCCGTGAGTTCGATCCCGGGAAATCTGGCCCGGTGGTTGGGCAAAACGGTTCCGGCCGATCCTGTTCAGCACGTCGGTCCGGAGCTCCGCGCCCAGGTCAGGCGCCTGGAAATCCGCGCGCGCCAGGCGATGGAGGCGGGTATGGCGGGGCGCTATCGCAGTGCCTTCAAGGGCCGTGGCCTGGAGTTCGATGAAGTCCGGGAGTATCGCAGCGGTGACGATGTGCGGACAATCGACTGGAACGTGACGGCCCGAACCGGCGACCTGCACGTCAAGCGATATCACGAGGAGCGGGACCTGACGGTGCTGCTGCTGGTTGATCTTTCGGCATCGACGCGGTTCGGTTCCGGCGTAATGACCGTGCACGATTTGATCGCCGAGGCCTCGAGTCTGTTTGCCCTGGCAGCATCCAGGCAGGACCGTGTCGGCGCCGTTTTGTTCGATGATCGAATCCGGGCGTTGATTCCGCCTCGTTCCGGTTGGCGCCACGGTCTCCGGGTGGTTCGAGAGGTGCTGGGAGCGGCCCCTGGCGGACGAGGTACGGCGGTCGATGAGGCTGTAAGCGCTGCGGGACGCCTGCTCCATCGGCGTGGCGTGGTGATCCTGATGGTTGATCGAACATGCAGCCTGCCCCGCAGAATGTTGGCTGCTTTGGCCGGACGCCATGATGTCGTGGTGGTTCGGGTGGGAGATCCCCTTCTGATGAGAGGCGCTGAGAGTGGCGTGATTCCGGTGGCTGATGTCGAGAAGGGCAGGCGCTGGATTGCCGGGCGGACCCGCAGGACGCGCGAGAGGATCATCATGCCTGGGGTTGATGTGGTCGATTTGTCGACTGACCAGGACTATCTGCCGGCGGTGCAGGCACTGTTTGATCGACGGGAGCGACGCCGTGCTGGGTGAAGCTCTCAGCTCTCAGTTCTCAGCTTTCAGCTCAGACGGCTGTGACGTTTTCCCATCGGCATTCGGCCGGATGGGCAGTAAGGGTATCGGGTCAAAGGGGTCAAAAGGGTCGAAGAAGGACACGCTCGTAATCTCCCCCTCTCCCCCTCTCCCCCCCTCCCC
>JAUXDC010000337.1 GCA_030618605.1 Holophagae bacterium
GCCGACCGCTGGCGTTCGTCCATAGCCATGATGTCCATCTCTGTGGTCATTTCCGAACCTCCTGATCGTGTACGAGGTCAAAAAGCGCATCGACGCTCATGTCGAGTTCCTCAGCTATCTTGAAAGCGAGAAGCGTGGAGGGGACATACTGCCCCTTTTCGATGGCCAGGATCGTCTGCCTGCGCACGCCCACCCTCGAGCCCAACTCCTCCTGGGTCAAATCGAGTCTGGCTCGGTGTTGCTTGACGTGGTTTTTCAGATGAGCCATATTCTTAATGTACGGTCTACCGAACTTTTTGTCAAGAGTAGACGACAAAAAATGGAACCGAGCACAAAAACTAGGGTTGTCAGCTGGGCGGCCAGAGTGAATAGTGATGCATTCACCCGAATGGTGCGAATCCCACCCCCGGCCCCTGAGACTCCGGAACAGCCAAGGCTTCACCGTGCAGGTCGCCCCAACTGGTCTTGCTTCCTTCGACATTGAGGTTTGAGCGTTCAAAATACTCTCGGCCTGGGATGGTGGGCCAAGGCCCACCCTACGTGCAGACCGTGCCCCCGACCTCTTCGCCCCTTCGACCCCGTCTTCCCCTACTCCGCCTCAACCCCCGCGACATAGGTCGGATCCCCTGTTTCCTTGTCGACCACCGAGGCGTAGCAGGTCCAGGCATCCGGTGAACCTGAGATCATCCGGACCTTGATCCAGCCCCCTTCGATCGACGCAGCGCCCACGCCCATTTTGTCGAAGACGTCGTTGATCTGATCCCAACCATCGGTCACGGTCCGCTGCTGGACGGCCAACAGTGAACCGCCGGCGGTGTAGATGGAGATCTCGACGGTCATCGACCCACTCGAAGCATGCACGAGGCCCAGGTTGGTGTGATACCGCCCGCCCCCCGAGTGGACCATCGGAAGGATCAACTCATCTGGTGCGTCCCCACTGATCAGAGGAATCCCGGGGATCCCCTGCCCGAAGGTCGAGCCGTCGGCGGCCAGGTTGTAGGTTCTCGAGGTCACGACGGGCCCCGGGTCGTCCAATACAACGTAGAGCAGGCCGGCGGTCGGACGCAGATTTCGCAACACGTCGTCGATGTAATGCGATCGACGGGCGCCGATCGAAATCGGCCCCGTCAGCAATGTGCCCGGCCATGAAGCACTGTCGGAGACGTAGTAGACAGTTGCTTCTCGAGTCTGACTGGTCGAGTTGGTAATCGCCAATTGGGTGCGCCAATCCGAACCGGAATACCCTGGCGCCGAGGCCGCAGCCGGCACCAGCCAACGATCGGATGTGCCGGTGCCACCACCCGAACCAACTGTGATGGCCGAAGCACACATATTGTTGTCCTCGTTACTCTCAGGAACAACATCTCGAGCGTCGGTAACAACCAGAATGTACCAGGTGCCATCAGCAGTTCCGCCGGGAATGATGACCGAGGTATTCAGCGACTGCTGGAATCCGGCGGCATAGGGACCGTGGTCGAATTGTATCAACCTGGGATCGGTCGAAGGACCCTCCCATACCGGATTTGGTGAGAGGAAGATCCTGGTAAGGAAGGCTGCCGCCTCTACATCCCCCTGGTTACTTTCCGTCCAACTGACCGTGATCGAGTCTCCCGCTTCGATCGATGACGGGCTGACCGAACAGCCAGTGGTCACAAGATCCGCCTGACCACCCCCGCCACCTGTGACGGTGATTGCAGAAGTGGCGGTGTTGTTGTTCTCGTTGGTCTCGGCCACGCTCCCGGTGTCGTCGACAATCAGACCGAGGTACCTGGTGCCCGCCGCGGTCCCCCCGGGAATCGACAGTGCCCGGCCGGTGGCCCCGAAACTCTCGCCTGGGGTGGTGGGACCTGAGATGGTCACCCGATCCAGGAGGGTGTCCCCGGTTGTCACCGTCGCATCGTTCGAGAGATAAAAGCCGACCGTGAAGTCGTCGGAGACATCACCCGAATTGCCGGCGTCTGCATGCCCGAACCAGTTGACGTTGACGCTGGCGCCCGCCGCGACCGAGCCCGCCTGTGGAGTGATGCTGTCCGCCACCAGATCGAGCGATGAAGTGCTGTCAATCGTAATCGCGTCCCATGCGGTGTTGTTGCCCTCGTTGCTCTCGGCAACCGCGTCGTTGTAGTCGACGATAATGCCGATGTACTTGGTGCCGTCGCTCACACCGCCCGGCAAGGTCACCGTCCGGCCCGGGGCCCCGTCGCCGAAGCTGTCACCTGGATCGGAAGCCGCCGCCTCGTTGATGGTCGCCAAGGGCGTGTCCGCGGTGGTGATGTTTGTATCGTTCGAAAGATAGATCCGGGTGTTGAATCCACCCGCGATGCTGTCGGTTCCGCCGACATGTCCGGACCACGTCACCCGGATGTCATCCCCCGGAGCGGCCGTGCCGGGATCGACCGAGACCGAGTCGGCCACCAGATCGACATCCGAAGCATCATCGTACTCGATCAGGACGGAAAAGTAGGTCAGGGTTCCGGTGTTGCCGGCCACACAATCCCGAACGCCGAGACCGTAATACCCGTTGACTTCATCTCCGAGCGCCATGAAATCATTACCGTATTTATTGCGCGTGAAGTCTTGATTGAGATTGACTCCGGGGTCATATCTCCACAGGTAATCGAGTAACCAGGAGTAAGGGGTATCCGCCCGGCCAAAAGACACCTGGAGGTTTGCCATTACAGGATGTGTGATTTCAACATGAGCCGTGATGGCCGTCGATGTTGCGCCGGCCGGCGCCGAACCAACGTAGAGCATAGGAAAAATAGGCCAGATTCCTCCGGAATCGGCACAGTCCCCTGGTCCGTCAGGGATCGCATAATTTGACGGGTCTTCGACGAAAACCGTTGCCGCAATCTTCGGAATGAGAGCTTCAATCACAAGAGCATCGCGTCCCGGTTCAGCCGTGAGCGCAGCATGAGGCTGATCCCGGCTCTCTTCTCGGGAAATGAAATCTCCGTCCCGAGCCTGGCGAATCAGGTATTCCCGGTTACCGACCAGGACAGCATTATCATGATTGATCTTGATGTCGATGACACTTTGGTAACTCTCCGGACCGGCGGCTCTCTCAGCCACCAGCAGAGCTTTTCCGCCTCCCTCGAGACCGAAAACCTCGACCCTCATCTCCTGATCCGGCCCGACCGTTCCGACCGAGATCCGATCACCGGCAGCAATCAACCGGCCACCTTCGATGACGGCTTCGACGCCCTCCGGGGCCTTGAGCGCCAGAAACGCCTCGTCGGCGCCTTGGGTCCACACGATCTCGATAACGACGGCCCCCAGTTCGGACATCGATGATTCAACATCGACAGCGATTCCGGCGGACGACAGATCGGCCGCTCCCGCCACACCACTGAAAGCCAGAACCGAAAGCAGGGTCAATATTCCTGCGAAAAAGGACCGAGTATTCATAATCCACCCCTCCAAGAGTTCCGGCAGAGTATACCTCGATCCTCGTCAGACCACGCCCGCAGCTAAATCCTCGGCAAACCGCCGGCCAGCCTCGGTCAGGTGCAGTACGGACCCCTCTTCGATCGTCAATCCACGGCCCACACTGAAGGCGACCGCCCTGCCGACAGCCACCTCCGACCATCCCAGGTGGACATCAAGGGTCGACACGGCGCATTCCACGTCTTCCCTGTCTGTTCCCTCGTGGTGGAGCAGATGCACCGCCAACATTCGGGCGGCAAACTCAACGCGCTGAGCCGAACGGCGTCGGAATTGGGAAACCAGACCACGCTCG
>JAUXDC010000261.1 GCA_030618605.1 Holophagae bacterium
TCGTCTCATCCCCAAACCCACGCGTTCTGTAATTAAGAATTAAGAATTCAAAATTGAGAATTAATCTCCCCCTCTGGCTTCTCAGCTGTCTGCGTTAAACTGGTAGATCCAATGAATCCGTTGCGTTTTTCCCTGGGGGTGGTGTTGATGGTTGCTTTCCCGTCCTTTGGATCGGTTCGTGCGCCGGCTGTGGCGGGCGCCTTCTACCCAGGAACGGAGCAGGCCTTGCGGGCAAGCGTCGTAGACCTTTTGGAAGGGATTTCGGCATCTGAGGGAACGCCGGCCCTTGCGGTTGTCGCTCCTCATGCCGGTTACGTTTATTCGGGCGCCATCGCGGCTCGGGCTTTCAGACAACTCGAAGGTTCGGAGGCGACCCGTGTCATTCTGATCGGGCCATCCCACAGGGCATCATTCTCCGGAGCGGCTCTTCCGGCCAAGGGAGTGACCGCCTTCAAAACTCCGCTCGGTGATGTCGAAATCGACCGGAAAGTGGTTGATTCCCTGAGGGGCCAGGCGGTGTTTGGCGGGCCCACTTCGGCCCATGATGGAGAGCACTGCCTCGAAGTCGAATTGCCTTTCCTCCAGACTGTGCTGCCCGAAGCCCGCATCGTACCTCTCCTGATTGGACACCACTCAGGCACGGCGGAGCTCTCCGAGATCGCCGAGGCGCTGTCGGGCTTTCTCGGCCCTGAGACCGTCGTCGTCGTCTCGACCGATTTCTCTCACCACGGGAAAAGCTTCCGGTGGGCGCCGTTTCCTCAGGGCCCTGACCTGGGTAATCAACTCCTGGACCTGGCGCGTGCGACGGCCGATCTGGCTGCGGAGGGACAGACAGACGGATTCCGGCATCAGGTTGAGGTCTCCGGAGACACGGTCTGCGGCAGCAAACCGGTGTCGGTGCTTCTGGAAATGATGGATCACGCCTTTGACGGAACGGGCGAAGTTTTGGGTGTCACAACCTCGGGTCACGTGATGGGTGATTTCAAGCAGTCGGTGTCCTACGTCTCGATCGCCTTCACCGGTCGATGGAGTCCGTGGAAGCAGCCAGAAGTCCCCACCGATCTTCCGACGTTGAGCCCCGAGCAGCAGATCGCGGTCGTCGGGCTGGCGCGCGCGGTCCTGGAGACTCGTCTGGGGCATGGCCCAGAGCTGGCTCGGTGGTTTTCGGCCCACGGGAATGACCCGATGTTGCTCGCGCCGGCGGGCGCCTTCGTCACCCTCAATCATCCGGAAATCAAGCCGGGACGGGCAGGTCGTTTGCGAGCCTGCATGGGCGTGATCGAGGCGCGGCAGTCGGTCGTGGACGCGGTGGTGCATTCGGCAGTCTCCGCGTCGCGGGACCCTCGTTTTCCGGCATTGGAAAAGAGTGAACTCGAGGACCTGACGGTCGAGGTTTCGTTGTTGTCCCCATCACACAAAGTCCCCGGCCCCGAGGCGATCAGGGTCGGTATCCACGGAGTCGTGTTGTCCAAGAGCGGCCGCGGGGCGGTCTTTCTGCCCCAGGTGGCGCCGGAACAGGGATGGGACCGCGATACGATGTTGGACCACCTGGCCCGAAAGGCCGGACTGTCCACTGATGCCTGGCGCCAGGGGGCGACCTTCGAGGTCTTCACGGCCCAGGTCTTCGGGGAGGAGCACGAGGAGTGATTCGATTCTCGAGGCGTGACCTCGCAGTTCTGCTGGGGGCGGGGGCCGTTTCGAGGGTTCTGGAAGCGTCCCAGCAAGGGTTGGGTCGGGGGCGTGTCGGAACTGCCGAGATCCCTCCTCATGCTCGGCCGGCAGCCTTTTCCCGGGCTGTCGGTGATGCCGTCAGGCGTTCAACAGGCATGGACACCGCCGAGGCGGCTTTTCGGGGCCTCTTCGGGAAAAGGGACATCGTCGGCATCAAGGTCAACTGCCTCGGGGGACCCCGGATGTCACCTCGTCCCGAGATCGTTGACGCCCTGGTCGAGTTGGTTGCGGGAGCCGGTGTCGAACGTTCGCATATCATCGTCTTCGAACGTTCGAGCCGAGAGTTGGAGAGAGCGGGCTTCTCCCTCCGAAAAAAGGGTGGTCCCTCCCTGTGTTACGGCATCGACAACGACTACGACAAGGAGCCGACCGTGGCCGGGTCGGTGGCATCATGCTTCGCTCGCATGGTGTCGACCACCTGCACCGCCCTGATCTCGGTCGGTGTCGTCAAAGATCACGATTTCGCCGGGATCTCGGCAGGTCTGAAGAACTGGTACGGCGTGATCCACAACCCCAACAAGTACCACGACGGAAACTGCGACCCCTACGTCGCTGATGTCGTTCGCCATCGGTGGATCGGCGGCAAGTTGCGGCTGACGGTACTGGATGGAGGCAGGGCCCAGTATCGAGGCGGTCCCGCCTTTGCCCATCGCGGGGTGTTCGATCTGGGCCTGGTGGCGGCCTCTCACGATCCCGTGGCAGCCGACGCCTGGGCGTGGCGCATGATTGAGGAAGAACGAGCCCGGCGTGCTCTGGGCACGCTGGAGGACGAGAAGCGGGCGCCTCGGTTCATTCAGACGGCTTCCCGCTACGGTCTGGGTGTGGGTGATGTCAAGGCGCTTAAGGTGGTGGGCGGATGAGCCTCAACCGAAGGGACGTTTTGGGTCTTTGTGCCGCGACAGCTGCGGGGTGTCTGCTGCCACGTACAGCTCGAGGCGCCAAGCCCACGGTGGGCGAACCGGTGGATCTTCAGGATCTGCCGGCGCGGGAAGCGTCCTGGTACAAAAAGCTCGAGCACTTGAAGGTCGAATGCGGTCTGTGTCCTCAAGGGTGCATCGTTGCCGACGCCGAGAGGGGCACCTGTGGCGTTCGCGAGAACAGGGGCGGAACCTACGTTACGCTGGTTCATGGCCTGGCGTGCTCGGTCCACGTCGACCCGGTGGAAAAGAAACCGTTTTTTCACGTACTGCCCGGCGAGAAGGCCTTGTCCTATGCGACCGCCGGGTGCAACGTCGAATGCAAATTCTGTCAGAACTGGGAGATCCCCCAGTTTCGCCCGGAGCAGGTGGCGTCGTGGTACCTGCCCCCGGATGCGCTGGCCAGGTTGGCTCGTCAACAGGGTGCGACGATGACTGCGGCGACCTACTCAGAGCCGACGGTCTTCTGGGAGTACGTTCGGGACGCCGCCGTGGCCGCGCGAAAGGCCGGCATCCGTCCGCTGGTCGTCAGCAATGGTTACATCAAGCCGGAACCCTTGCGAGAGGTCCTTCCTCTGCTTGAGGCCTACAAGGTCGACCTCAAGGCAATGACCGAAGAATTCTACGTCAAGCAAGTCCGCGGCCACCTCAAACCGGTGCTTGAGGCCCTGGAAATCATCAAAAAGGCCGGGACCTGGCTGGAGATCGTCGTCCTTCTGATCCCGGGGCTCAACGACTCCGAGGCAGAGGTCGTTCGGCTTGCGCGGTGGGTCAAAACACATCTGGGTCCCGACGTGCCGGTGCACTTCACCCGTTTTCACCCGACATACCTGCTGAAAAACCTTCCCCCGACGCCGGTCATCACCCTGGAACGCGCTTGGAGTGCCGCCAAGGCTCAAGGATTGCACTTCGTCTACCTGGGCAATGTTCCGGGCCATCCCGGAGAAAACACCGTCTGTCCCGGATGTGAAGGGATCCTGATTCGCAGGGTCGGCTTCAGCATTCTCAAGAATCGGCTCAAAGACGGCGCCTGCCCGGACTGCGGAAGGGAGATTCCCGGCGTCTGGTCGTGAGGATCAATTCGGCGGGTGGTTGGTGGGCCAAGGCCCTCCCTACACAGAGCAGGTACCCATCAATCCGCGGCCACTCGCACCAGCTGCAACAGAGGCCGGTCGAGGCTTTCGGGGCTCGAGAGATCAACGACGGCCTCGAATGACCAACTATCGGCACCCTCGGGGTCGAAGAGGCGCTGCACGACCTTCCATCGCCGCTCGGATTGACGGGTGAAGATCGTCGTGTCGGCCATCCGTGCCTGGTGGTCGAAACGCAGGCTCTCGTAGCGCTCGAAGTAGGGCGCCATGGCCTCCTCCAGGCTCTCGGCCGTCCAGCTTTGAACGTCCGGCGGGGCGCTGATGCCGGCGGCGCCCTCTTCCCAATCCCGGGTGGCCAGCGCACGGACCAACTGGCGGCACTCGGCCCTGACGCGGCTGAAGAGGCTCTTCTGGTTTTCGACCAGCTCCTCGAGTGCCAACAATCGGTGGGTCTCGTGTTCGCTCAGGCCCTCGAGATGCATCTCGGGGTGGCGCAGACCCTCCCACTCCTCGATCAGGGAGGTGTCGATGCGTTCGATCACTGATCGCAGCCACCCGATGACGTCCCACACGGCATCGGTCTTGGCCTGGTCGGGAATGTTCTGATTGAGGGTCTTGTAAACCTGGGAGAGGTAGCGCAGCAGGATGCCTTCCGAGCGTTGCAGGGCGTAGCGCCGGGTGTATTCCCCGAAGCTCAACCACTCTTCCAACATTTCGCGGGCGATGGACTTGGGGGCCACCAGATCACCGCCGACCCACGGGTGTTCCCCGCGGAATCTCTCGTAGATCGCCAAGAGGTACTCCCGGCAGGGCTGCGGGTTGGTGACCTCGTCCAGTCGATTCATCCTCTCCTCGTAGGGAACGCCCTCGGCCTTGAGGCGGTTGATCAGTTCGGTCTTGGCCTTGCTGACCTGGGCGCGGATGAGGACGGTGGGGTCCTCCAGCACCGACTCGACCGCAGACAAGAGGTCCAGGGCGTGGTCCTCACCTTCCGGGTCCAGCCCGCCGATCGCCTCGACGAGGAAGAGCGACAGGTTGTGGAACAGGGAAAAATCCACCTGCAGATCCTCGTCAGGGATGACCCAGAGATAGGACCCTCCTGTATCCCGAACCATGCGGATGATGCCCAGGCGATAGAGCGAGCGCACCAGTTCCGCCGCCCGCTGGATCAGGCGCTTCTTGCTTTCGGGATCTTCGTGGCAGTCGGCGATCAGGCGACGGATAGCCGAAAAATTACCGGCCTCAGGATCATTAAGATCGGCATCGCGCTGGATCAAATCGAGCACCATGCCGTTGGTCAACTGGAAGCGTGAGCGCAGGGCTTCGGGCGGAGAGTGGATCATGCGTTTGAGCGTCTCTTCGGTCCAGGAAACGTCGCCGTCTCGCCGAGGCCGCTGGGGTTTCTTCTTGATCCGTTTGCCGGGGTTGGCCGCAGCCTTGCGTTGGGCGATACGCTTGGAGATCGCGTCCTCGGGCGCCTGGGCGACGACCCAACCCTGGTCGTCGAAGCCCTTGCGTCCGGCGCGCCCTGCGATCTGCTGGAAATCCCGGACCTTGAGATGCCCGACCTTTTGGCCGTCAAACTTGGCAAGCTTCGTGAAAAGCACCGTACGGATGGGGATGTTGACGCCGACGCCGAGGGTATCGGTGCCCGAGACCACTTTGAGCATGCCTTTCTGGGCCAGTTGTTCGACCTGGAGCCGGTACTTTGGCAGCAGCCCGGCGTGGTGCACGCCGATGCCGAAGCCCAGGAAGCGGCGGAACTCGCGGCCGTACGGGGTGTC
>JAUXDC010000053.1 GCA_030618605.1 Holophagae bacterium
AGGAACAACCCGAAGTGCCTGAGAACCGCCCACCACGGTGCAAAGTCCACCTGTGTCAGATACACCAGGGAACGTCCTCCCACCCCACTGCTGCTGCCCAGCCAGCCTCCCAACTCGACCAGGAATGGGGCCGACATGGCGACACAAAACGCCGCCGCCGTTCCCAAACGAGCCAGAGCGTTGATGGGCCTCGGAGCAACGGCCACGACGGCGAAAAACAGCGAAAGGACAAAGACCGGGAGATCCCAGGGATTGGTCCCGACCAGCACCGCCGCAGCCAGGCCGCACATCACGGCCGCTCCAACCCAGCGTCGGCCGGAAACCTGGAGGACCACCCAGGCCCACAGGCCGGCGGCAATGATCACCGGCAAGGCGACGAAGTGCGCATGCAGGTCGGCAAAGAGGGCCGTCCAGAGCGGATATTCGGTGATGGCGTAGCCAGGAATGACCCTTGAAGTCGCCCACCACAGGTCGAACCACCGTCCGGCCCGTACCAGATTCAGCAGCCAGGGCCAAGCAACATTACCGACCAACACAACGCCGAACGGCATCAGGAAAAACCAACGTCTCCGTCGCCTCCGAGCCACCATCAGGCCGAGAGCCGCCAGGGGCGCCGCAGCCAGGGCGGGCACGGTCGCGCACATCAAATTGTAGGCAACCCCGGTGTCTGCACCGACAACCAGCGTTGGAAAAGCCGCCAAGACGTCAGCAAAATAGTAATAGTGCAGCTCTTCACCCGCCATCCATGGCTCACCCGGCGGCCACTGTGAAGCACCGACGAAGGCGTTGAAGAACGAAAAATCCATCGGTTTTTCACCCCAGTGAATCGCAGGATTGAAGAGCCGAACCGCCAGAAAAAGGGCGAATACACCGGCAAAGACCGCAGTTACGGCGATCATGCCTCGGCGCCTGGAAACCACGATACGACGCACCTCAGCCCTCCGCCGAACCGACATCACCAGCGCGCCGAGGATCAGGGCGCCCACGATCACAGTCGCCGACGCCGGCCCGACCGGAAGGCTGAAGACCTCGGAACCGAGCCACAAGATCCATGCAGTGACGATCCACCCGGTCGTGACGGCCAACCCCAAACCGGCGTCGGGCCAGGAACGAAGCCAAGGCAGGAGCAAGAGCCACGCCGAGCAGGCCACAAGGACAAAGAACCCCAACCAATGCCCGACGGCAAGAACCTGACGAGCCATCGTCGGGCTCGGCGGAATGTGACGCGCCGGTTCGACGAAACGACGATCGAGGGCTGCTGCGCTCAAATTGTCGAGATCAACCCGAGGTTGCCGGCTCAACTCCGCCAGTCGCTCGACGTCTGTCTCGCCCACTCTGCGCAGTACAACGACCCTAGGAAACTCATAGTTGACGAAACTCTCGTCCGCCCGTTGCACCGGCGCTCTCAGGCCCGCCAGACGAGGGACTCTCGAGGCGGTTGCCGCGACCTCAAACCCCGCCTCTCCCGCCAGGAGTAACCGGTAGAGCCTCGAAGTCCTCGGATAACGGCCCGGATTGGCGAGGACCGTCCTCCGCACTCTGTTGGAAGTCAGAATGACCCAGTCGGCTTCGGCCAGGGTGGTGCACCATGCCATAACCTTGGCGTCGACATCCGGCAGATTGTAGCTCTCGAGGGTCACACCCCTACCAACCCCGATGAGACCCAGGTGCTCATCCCAATGTTCCCAAGCAACAACGTCCTCAGTGCCGACGACTGTACGCAGCCACGGTGCCGCCGTCGCGAAAGGATGGGGTTCAACAAAGGCCCAGAGATACGCAATACCCCACACCGCCGTCAAACTGAGCACCAAAGCTCTGATGCGTCGCCCCGCATCGCCACGAATCCTGGCGAGAAACCATGCCGCCACCAGAGTCAGGGGAATGACCAGGGGGGCCCAGTAGCGCAGAAACTTGACCTCGAGCGTGCTGAGCCTGATCGCCATCGGGATCACCCAGGCCATGAGGAGAACCAGGAGCAACGAACCATCCGAAAAACGACCCTGGAAAAATCTCCGCCACCGGCGGGCCATCAGGATGGCGCCCAACGCCGCACCCCACAACGCCGCCACCGTCAACGCCGGACCCAGAGCCCACAGGCTCAATTCCTTCAAGGAGTAGAGCACCGGTGTCGTCGATGCGTAGATTCGTACGTACGGCAAATCCGACGCGCCCGAAACCATGGCAATCTGCTCGCTGAGCCCACGGAGAAATTCCGGGTTCAAATGACCCAACCACGGACGACCGCCCTCAAAGGCCCAAGGTTGCCCAAGACCAAATGCCAGCATGCCACCCACCACACCCGGAACAATCAGCCATGCCGCTGTCCCCCTTTTTGACCGGGTGACGGCACAGACAATGGCCACCACCAGGGGTAAGAGCAGAGCCAACGACGAGATTTTGACTGCCAGGGACGCCCCGACCATTGCTCCAGCGACCAGGGCCCACGGCCAGGAGCAGGCGAAGCCGGATCCACGGGGGGGAGAGGGGGAGTTTAGAAATTTTGAATTTTGAATTTTGAATTTTGAATTACTAACCCCTAGTCCCCGATCCCCATTTCCTAAATCCTCCTCCCAATCATTCAATGCTCCTGGTGAAACAGCAGCCACCCGGACCATCTGGAACATTGCGGCCAACGCCGCAACAACCCAGAATGCGTGGTGCGCTTCGACCGTTGCGAAGTGGGACAACTGCTGATCCAGCGGAATCCACACCGCCAACCATCCGAAAATCAGGGCTGTCCGTAGGCCCCAGGCTCTCGTAGCCATCCACATTCCCAGAAGGAGAGCGCCGATTGAGGCCGCCAGGGACAGGCTTCGCCCTCCGGCGATCAACCCACTCCATTTTTGCTCCTGCCCGACAAGCACGGTCATCACCCGAACTGCCTGAAAATGCAGCGAACCGTATGCAAAAAATCCGGGATCGGAAAACCACCCTCCAATCCCTTCGGTCACGGCAACCACCTGCCGCTCATCGGGGTGGGGCGACGGCGGCGTCCCGACATCCCAGGCCTGAGTCAGCAGTCGCACGGCGATGGCCAGGAATACAAGGGCCAACAGCGATCGACGCGGCATGTTTCTCAGGAAATTCACCTATGACCTGCGCCGAACGACCTTCCGAGCCACCGCGGCCAAAGCCCCGTCTGGACCTTCGATATTGATGGCCAACTCAACGATCTCCGTCTCAAGCTCATCCAGCCTTTTCTGTGCCTCTTTGAGTCCGTAAAGCGTCACCCAGGTCAACTTGTCGGCCTCGGCATCCTTACCGGGACTCTTCCCCAATTCGGCTGCTGTGGCCGTCGAATCGAGTACGTCATCCGCAATCTGGAATGCCAACCCCAGACATTCCCCGTACCGAACGAAACCGACTCGCTGATCGACCGGCAAACCCGCCCAAACGGCGCCCGCTTCCACCGAGGCTCTGAGGAGACACCCGGTCTTGTGCCGATGAATCAGATCCAGCCGCACACCTGGATTCCCGGCAACCCGGTCACCGGCAACCTGACCGGTCGCTTCCAGATCCTCCATCTGCCCGCCAACCATGCCCCGCGACCCAATAGCCTCGGCAACCAGTGCAACGGCTTCTGCACGTGCGGCCACCCACTCCGGACCCACGGGATATCTCGCCAAAACCAACAGGCCCTCGGTCAGCAGGGCATCTCCAACCAGAATCGCCGTAGGTTCGTCGAACGCCACGTGAACCGTCGGCCGTCCACGGCGCAAGACGTCATCATCCAGAACCGGAAGATCGTCGTGAACCAACGAATAGGTGTGAATCATTTCCAAACCACACGCCGCCTCGGTAATGGCTTCAGGGTCACCGCCGGCCGCACGATTGGCCAGGCGTGCCAAAATGGGCCTGATCCTCTTGCCCCCGCCCAGTACGGCGTGACGCATCGCCCGATGCAGCCGGCTCGGCCACTGGTCCTCGGCCGGCAGAAGTCGGGGCAGAACCCGCTCGACGGCCTGTCGTTCAAGGTCCATCACGAGGTCTCGACATCCATCTCTTCGGTGGTGCCGGCCTCCAGGAGTTTGGAGACTCGCTGCTCGACTCGTTCCAACCTCGAGCGGCACTTCCCTGCCAAACTCATCCCCTGCTCGAAGAGGTCGAGGGCCTCTTCCAGACCCACAGTGTCGTCCTCCAGTCGGCCGACAATGTCCTCCAGTCGCTCCAACTGGTCTTCGAACCTGTCGTCGGCTTCCACGATTTCCACATTTTTTGTCACTCTGAACCTCCATGATCAAAAAGCGAACCCTGCTTCACGGGACCTTGTGACTGGCGTCGGCCCGACGGACCTGTATCGTCCCGTCGTTTGACGACCAACGACCGGACGGTCACCTCGGAGAGAGCCGTCACCAAAGCCTCTCCACCGCGAAGGTGGCCGGCATCCTTGAGTGGTTGTGTCCCGCCCTCGAGCGTCGTAATCGAGTAGCCACGATCAAGGACCCGGCGCGGCGACAGATGCTGCAACGCCCGTTCCCTCGACACGACGGCCATCCGGGCCTGGTCGACATGGCCGCGGATTAATGTCACCAATTGCTCGGTCCGGCTGCCGATGAGGCGACGATGGCCGCCGGCGGCGATCAGTCCCGGTAAACGCCGCAGGACGGCCTCGGCACGGAGAAGCCGGTGTCCGGCACTCCGTGCCAGTTCCTCCAAAAGTTCGGGCAGGCGATCGGCCACCGCCAGGCGGAGTCGTGCGACCTCGACCCGATGAGGCACACGGGCTAGACCCGCAGAACCCCCGGCCGCCGCCAAGCGGGCTCGAGCCCCTTGCAGATGGCGCCTGAGTTCCCAACCCAAACGGGCGCGCGCATCCTCCACCCTACCCTCGCTCTCTTCAAGTTGCGTCACGATGATCTCCGCTGCCTGTGTCGGCGTTGCCGCCCGGATATCGGCCGTGAAGTCCGCAATGGTGAAATCCACCTCATGCCCGATACCGGCGATAACCGGCACCGGGCACTCGGCGATGGCACGGGCGACCGACTCTTCGTTGAAGGTCCACAAATCCTCCAACGAACCTCCGCCCCGTCCCACGATCACCACGTCAACCAGATTCGAGGCCCCCAATCGGGCAAGGGCTACAGCCACTTCCTCAGCGGAACCTCTCCCCTGCACGGTCGCCGGGGCAACGACGATCTCAATGTTGGCGTGTCTCCGGAGGACCTTCAACATGTCCCTCAACGCCGCCCCGGAAGCCGAAGTGACGATGCCGACTTTCTGCGGAACCAATGGCAGGGGTCGCTTGCGTTCCACCGCGAAAAGGCCCTCTGCCTCCAGTCGTCGTTTCATCTGCTCAAAGGCCAGCTGCAAGGCGCCCAATCCTTGTGGCTCGATCCGCGTTACGACCATTTGGAATCGCCCTCGGGCCCGGTACACGGTCAAACTCCCCGTAGCCAATACCGCCAATCCGTCATCGAGGTCAAAACGAAACCTCTTCGCAGCCGAGGCCCAGGCGACACAGTCCAGTTGGGCCTCCCCTTCCTTGAGTGAAAAATAGAGATGACCTCGGGCGGAACGACTGACACCCGTAACCTCACCCTCAACGGTCAGTCCTGAGAAACCGCTGTCGAGCAGAACGTTGACCTCGTCGATCAACCCACCGACCGTCCAAACTTGATCTCTCATCATTGCTCAAGAGGCCCGGCCGGAGACCCGGCCTCTAACGCCGCAGGCACGGCCAGCACAAAAAGGGTCACAATCCAGATTTCGGAGTCCCCCCAGTTGTACTCGAACAGCCCGGCAACCGTCAGGCCGACAACAGCCAGAAGGCACGAAGCCAGTGCGGCCGGCGCCGGATGGTCCGGATCTTTCAGGCCACGCACCACGGACACCCCAAAGATCACCAGCAGCAGCCCATAGGTCGCCAGGGCCGGCAGGCCCCGCTCTGCCGCGATGTGGACCGGATTGCAGTGCAGATGGCTGACCCTGTCACGGACCGCACCGGGCCGTCGGTAGTCCGGATAGAGCTCTTTGACCATTTCGGGACCGACCCCGACCCACGGATGATCCGAAATCATCGCCGTTCCTGCCTCGATCATGGCAACCCGGTCGCGATTGGCGGGTTGTTCGAGGTCTGTTATCGAAATGACTCGATCTCTGACCGCCGATGGAAGTACAGCAACTGCCACGACAACAACCAGTGGAACCATAAGCATCGTTCGGGAACGCCACACCAATGCAGCCAATCCCAATGCCACAGCGATGCCTACCCACGCGTTTCGGGTCAGGGACAATGAGAGTACTGAGACGTGCAGCCCCAGTATGGGAATGACCCACCTCAAACGCCTCGGTTCCTTCCCTTTCAATACCTCACCAACCAGGATCAACACCACCGCCATCGTCCAGCCGGCAAAGGTCATGTAATGACTGAATACCCCGGGTGCTCGGTGTTCCAGATCGACACCGAAGACTGCGACCTGCCCCAGTGCAACCCCCGAAGATACGACCGACGACACCGCAATCAGGCCCAAGAATCGATTCCATCGGTCCGGGGTCAAGAGAGAAACCACCATCGGAACCATCATCAGCGTCAAGAGGTTGTCCAGTGCCGATAAACTCAGGGGGCGATTGTCGGACAGTACCGCCGAAACCACTGACCACAGAACCCAACCTGCAATCGGGACAAAAATCGGATGCCACCCCACCTTTATCTGGCCCCGGCCTAGCGCGACCAACCACACCAGAAATCCCAGGCCCAATACAAAATTTGACGCGGCGATCAGGAGGCTGACCGCCACGCCTACCAGGAGGAATCCTGCCGCCGTCGCCTCAAGGGGTTGCGGACTGAATGTCCTCAAGAGTCAGTGCCTCGTCGACCAACATCACGGGAATATCGGACACGACCGGATACACACGCCCGGCGGGTGACAGCAAGCCGATTTCGACAATGGGTTCCTCATCCTTGAACTGTTCTCGGTACCGATCGACCAATGACTCCCGGATCGCGGGAGGGAGGTCAATCACCTCCAACGGCGTTTTGTCCACCGGACAGACCAGAATTTCCAACAATTTGGGATCAATAGCCATGGCGGGGCTCCTTTTCCTGGGCATTCTACTCGGTCTTGTGGGAGAGGGGTGGGTGGGAGTTAGAAACTGGAAACTGGAAACTGGAAAAACAATGCCCCGCCGGATGGCGGGGCATTGTTTTTTAGTCGTTATTTCCCGTCACGCAATAGGTTTCGGCTGATCATCATCTCCCAGATCCCTCCGGACCTTTTGCAGGTGTTTCTGCAACAGATCATCGGTCTCCGCGCGGGCTTCCTCAAGATGACCAGGATGCTCATGTTTGTACAGCTCCTCGGACATCGTACCGTTGATCCACGCCGGGTTCATCGGATAGACCTCGGGGTTGAACATCACGCCATACATATGCCAAATCAGGATTGCCAGACTGGCCAGCCAAGCTTCCCAGAAATGAACAACCAAGACGACGTCAAAGACCTCACGGCCGAAGAAGGCGCTGAAGAAATTCTTGTACCACAACAGCACACCCGTGACGGCCATGACGATCGTGCCCCAGATCAAGGCCCAGTACTCAGCTTTCTCGATATAGTTGAATCGTTGTGTACAACCTGCAGAATGGCCCTTACCGATGAAGCTCAGCATCTTGTTGATGAAGAAACGGACGTCGGCCATCGTCGGCAACATGTCCTTGATGAATTTTCTGCCTCGGGCTGTGAAGCAGTAGAAGAGGTGCCAGAAGGATCCGATCGTCATGATGACCGCGGC
This sequence comes from Holophagae bacterium, assembly GCA_030618605.1. Classification (GTDB taxonomy): domain Bacteria; phylum Acidobacteriota; class Thermoanaerobaculia; order Thermoanaerobaculales; family Sulfomarinibacteraceae; genus DAOWGJ01. The sequence goes on from JAUXDC010000053.1 coordinate 7,729, forward strand.
GACACGGTGGACCGTGCCGCGCATCGCGAAGCCACCCTCCCATCCGAAGAAGAACTTGGCCATGAAGCTCTGGTGGTAGGTCAGGGAGAAGCCCGACACCACCAGAACAATGAAACTGACCATCAGAATCGTGTGCTGCCAGACCTCGTCCATGCGCATGCGGCGAACGCGCGGTCTGCGTGCCAACATCGCCCGGATCTTGCTGATGTAGTCCAGGGCGTTGTGAAGGAACATGCCGCCGATGACGACGATGATCAACAGGATGTAGAGTTTCTGCACCCACTGGGCGATCGGCGTCCGTTTTTGAAGATCACCAACGCCGTGAATCGGGCTCTGGGCAATTGTGTCGGTGATCTTGGGGTGACACTCACCGCAGGTCTGCTTCAAATTGGCGGTGTTAACGGAAGAAAGGGGATCCGAACTGGGCAGGATGCGGTGGGCCCCGTGGCACGACGCACAATTGGCGACACTGGAATCGCCCTGGCCGGATTTCAGGCCGTGGTAGGAGTCGATGAAGTAGGCCTCCCGGGCGCCCTCCATGCCATACCTCTCGTTGAGGACCATCGCATTGTGGCACCTGGCGCACGTTTGTTGTGCGACCTCGGCCTTGGACACCGGCGAGTTGGGATCAGCAGCGGAGAGAATTCCGTGCTCGCCGTGGCAGTCGGTACAGACCGGTGACCGGGTGTTTCCACTCTTGACCAACTTGCCGTGAATCCCATCCCAGTAATCCTGTGTAATTGCCTTGTGGCACTGACCGCAGGTCTCAGGGATATTCTGGTGAGAGACCGCACTTTCCGGATAGCTGCGGGCCAAGATCTTGTGGGCCGAGCCAGCAACGCCATGGCAATCGACACAACCGGCCGCGGAGTAGGCGCCACCGGTACCGACCTTGCCGTGAACGCTGGCTTCGTACATTGCCACAGGATGGTTGTAGAGGGTCTCGTACTTGGTCGTAATATCCAGATTTTCGTGGCACGATCCGCAGGTCTGGCGCAAGTTTGTCGGATGGACCCGCGAGCGGGCAGCCGTGGAGGGCAGGATGTCATGAGAACCATGGCAGTCTGAACAATGAGGAATGTCCCCGCAGGTCCCGATCGCGGCGCGACCATGTGCCTGATACTGCTCGGAGGCGTCTTCGTGACACGTTCGGCAACCCTCACACCCAACGTAGAAAGGCTCATCGAGCTCCTTGTGGGGGATCGTGTCCTGGTATTGGTGACAGTCCAGGCACTCCATGCCTTCGTGAACAGAGTGGTTCAGGTCATCGTCGAACGACGATCCATGTTCACTGGCCTCGTGGCAGTCGCCACACATCGAGGAATCGATCGTTTCAAAGTCCTCGTCCGACGCAGCGTGAACCGGTACAGTCAACAACATCACCGGAACCGCCAACGCAAAGATCAGAACCCATGTGCGAGTAGAAAATTTCAAACTTCCAAGAGAAGATGACAGAGTCATGACAAACCCTCCGTTCGCCATTGTGCTCAATTTCACATGAGTGTCAAGTGACAAATCTTTTGTTTTCAATGATTCGATGATTGAAAGAATATTCAAGTGGAAAAACTCAACACCAGGATCGCTGAATTACTCAACGCTTTCCTGGAGTGCACCAGCTCCTGCTCGAACCTCTCTTGACCCTCTGACCCCGTCATCCTTCCCCCTCTCCCCCTCTCCCTATTCCCCTTCCCACTCTTGAGCCCACACCAACCGATAGGCCTCGCTGAGAAAAAGCACCCGACGAACGTAGGTGTAGGTCTCAGGGATCGGAATCGCCTCGGTGAATTGCCGAGGCTCCGGCCATCTTTTCCACCAACGGCGAATTCGACTTTCACCGGCGTTGTAGGCGGCCAGCGCGGGTTCGATCTCCCCGAAGATTGTAATTAGGCGGGACAATTCTCGGGCGCCCAGTCGGAGGTTGATCGCCGGGTCGTACAGATCCGGTGATCGTCCCAAACCCAATGCAATGGCATGCCCTCGTGCCGTCCCAGGCATCAACTGTACGGCCCCTCGCGCGCCGGCCGGAGACCGGGCCCTGTCGTTGAAGATGCTCTCCTGGCGCGCCAACCCGGCCAGAAGCCATGGTGAAAGGCCAAACTCATGGGCCGCTGTTCTGAGCTCCTGTGTCCACCTCAAAGGCAGATAGGCCTTGACGACGTTCTCCGGAATCCTGGCCATTGCCGGGCCCCCGAGATCAATAAATCCTCGCCGCAACCCGCGAATGGCCAGATCCGGCCGGCCACGACCGTCCTCAAACACTGCCGCAGCCAACGCCTCGCCGGGCTGAACCCCTCGAGCCGCCACCAGGCGACGCCATTCCTTGGAGGCCAACCCCGGCTCCCCGAGATTCATCAGCCAAGCAACGGTCGGAGGGGGTTCAACGGCATCGAGAGGTAGTGGCAAATCGAGCCTCGAAGGGGCGGCATCTCCGATTTCATCCAGTGACCACAGGGCGTAGAGATCCGGGATACGAACCACCGCAAGGTCGGCCACCGCTTCAAGGTTCATCTCAGGCCCCTCCGTAGCCGCCGCAAAAAGGAGGCAACGCCTATGGTCTTCCAGGCTGGAGGCCATGCTCTCGAGGGCTTCACCGAAGCGCCCGGACCGGGCCATGGCAATACCCAGACGACGTCCCAACCACGAACGGCGAGACCCCTGCCAGTTGATCTCGGCCAACGATTGCCAGGCCTCCAACGCCGACTCGAGTCGACCGGCCTCGGTCCCACACTCAAGCTGAAGCTCCAGGGCCTGTGAGCTGCCACCGCCGACCAGCGACTCTGCCCTCTGGGCTGCAACCAGACATTTTCCAAATGCTTCGGCGGCCGTCGGCCCCGGGAAACGGGACCATCCACGTCGACGCCAACTCGACGCCCGAACCAGGGCCTCGTTACCGTCACATCGCGACAGCGGCGGCAAGATATTGAGCGCCGCCGAGGTCGAGCCACGCTGTAATTCACAGCGGGCCAACTCCAAACGTCGGCGATCTTCCAAGGAACCACGGACACGGATGGACCGCAACTCGGCCGCACCCCTGGCCGGATGTCCGGCCTGCCGCCAGGCGACGCCTCGTTGTATGGCGTCCTCGGGCCCAAGAGCAGCGACAGCGGCTTTCTCCAGAGAGGGCGCCTCTCGCCGGAGAGTGGCGGGCGCCACCACCGCCAAGCGCGCCGCTGCAACGTCACGCACCGCGAGCTCGGGCCACGAAAGGCGTAGCACATCGGGCCTAGCCGTGCCGTTCGAGCTGATACTGAGCAGGGTGTCCGACGCCACAGCCAAACGGCCTTCAGCAACAAGCGCTCGCACAAGAGCCACCTTGGCACGGTCCCCGAGATCGGATGGTGGATTCTGATCGAGGTACTCCGTCCACTCCGCCGGAGAAACCTGTCCTCTCTCGAGGGTGCTCAACCAGAGCTCTGACCGCAGCCACTCGAGTTCCGACCCAACACCTGCCCGACTGAAGGCCTCGGCAGCAGCTTCAGGGCTATCTGACCGCAGGGCCAGGCCCAATTTGATGGCTTCCAGTCGAGACGCTCGATCGGCGTCAGTTGAGGAGAACGTCGGCCCCTTGCCGCACGCGACACTCAACAGGACCACAAGGAGAACCACCCCGAGGCGGCTCAGGCATGAAATCCAGTATCGAGTATCAAGTTTCAAGTATCAAGTCATCGTGTATCGAGTATCGAGTATCACTCCCGAGGCTTACCCCCCCAGCGCGTCCTCATCTCCGTCCGCGAGAATACGGATCATCTCGTCCCTGAAGTAGTCGACCTCTGCTCGGATATCTTCGGCAATCCGCCTGTTGTACATCTCCCGCGAGCGGTCAATGTCATCTCGGAGCCGCTGGTAGAGATCCTTCCCAGCGCATCCCCGCTCAACTTCTTCTTCGTTATAGAGCTTAATCTCGGAGATCAAGAGACGAGCAAACCGTCGAGCCTCTTCGTGCCGGGCCTGCTCCTCGGCCGAACGACCCGCCTCGGTCGGCTCCTCGGTAACCGGCTCCAGCGGTGGCGGCGGAACAACCGCCGAGGACGGAGGCGGAGAAACCTCCGTCGATTTCGGCGCATCTTCCGGCTCGGGTTCCGGTTCAGATTCCGGTTCCGGCTCAGGCTCAAGTTCCGGCTCAGGCTCAAGTTCCGGCTCAGGCTCGAGTTCCGGCTCAGGCTCGAGTTCCGGCTCGTGTTCCGGTTCAGATTCCGGTTCCGGCTCGGGTTCCGGCTCGGGTTCTTCAACCAGAACTTCTTCAACGACCTCAGGGGGGGCCTCGATCAACTCAGGGGCCACTTCGATCCGCATCGTTGCGGAGGGGTCATAATCCTGAATGGCCGGCCCAGGAAGCTCAACCTCTTCAAGCTCGGCAGAGTCATCCAACTCGGGAACCGTCTGATCTTCAGATTCCACGGTTGCAGGCACTTCTTCGACGCTGTAGTCGTCACCTTCATCCGCAACGGGCTCGGCCTCGGACACTGCCTCATCCAGGGTCTCGACCTCAGCCTCCTCGAAGACCTCCTCCGGTGTAGTCTCCAAACCCAGCGGTTCGGCGACCATCGGAGACGGCACCTCCTGCCGAGCATGAAGGGTATCAATCATCCAACAAGCGACGGCAACCAAGGCTTGTGCAGTGTCAGGATTCCAAGGACCATCCGCCCCATCGTCAAGATAGAGGCAACCCATAAGCTGGCCTCGGAGACAGACCGGAACCAACAAGGCGTGACTCGGAAGTCCTTCTCCGGCCAGCCATCCCCTGAAGACCTCGTCATCTTCCACCTCGAATTGGATCGGCCGCGACTCCGATACGAGATGATGAAGGGCCGGGGATGCCGGCACTGTGGTTTTCCACAGACGCAGAGACTCGCCGTCATCGAACCCGATCCCACTCCAGGCGCTGACCTCGCCACCCCGAATAACCATCACCACAGCCCGAGCGGCCACATTACACAACGCCGGGAGCAACCCCTTCAAGAGTTCCGATTGGGAGCGGGCCTGATCCAAGCCCCTCAGCAGTTCGAGGGACGGACCACCAACCTGAACTTCGGCTTGAACTTCGGCTTGCACCTCGGCTTGCACTTCGGCCTGCGCTTCTGAGAGTTGTTTTTGGGCCTGCTCCAGTTCCTGAGCAACGCCGGCATTCTCCTCCTCGAGTACGGTGACCCGACCGTGCAACTCCTCCATGGCCTGCCTGAGATCTGCCGCAGGAAACAACTCCTCCACCTCATGGGCCATCGTCTCCCGGACTGAGGTAGTAGCCTCCTCGACCAGTTGGCTCAAGCGTTCGGCAATTGTCTCCACTCGCCCTTCAACCGCATTCCTGCCACGGTCCTGGGTCTTTTTCAAATGCTCGAGGATGGTGTCGAATGATTCCATGACGCCTCCATTGGGTCTATTTCGTAACACTTCATTATCACTGTGTTTTGAACGTCCCGTCAAGGAAGAACCCTGCGTTCCATAATCCACGCACCCAGCATTGCCACAGGACGGCATTTCTGGTAGGTTCGCCCAGAAGGGGGAAAGCATGAAAAACATTCGTTTCCTATCGGTTTTCCTGGTGTTCGCGGCGCTGACCGGATTGACCCTCAGTTGCTCGAGCGGCCCATCCGAGGAAGAGCTGGCCTTGGTTCAGCTTCAAGACCAGTTGGGCACCATCAATCAGACCTATCAAGAATTACAATCGCTCCGTACGGAAATCGCTTCGGCAACGGCGGCATCGGCCGAGATCGAGGCCGTCTCCGAGAAGAAAAGGACCGATGAGCAGAAGGTCCAGTTAGAAGAACTTGGTCTCAAGCTGCCTGAGTTGGAAACCAAGTCCGAAGGCATTTACGACACTCTTCAGGCACACCTTGCCGATTTCCTGACCGTTGGTTTGAACGATTTTCCGCAATCCGCGGAGACCGTAGATGCGTTAAAGATCTACTCAGACGAAGCAATCATCATCGCCTGCGACACTGTTGCCAAGTCCGGTGATTACAAGAAGGCGATCGACCGGCTGGCCGGCGCCAAGGGCTACTACGAGGCCGTTGAGCTGCCGATCTATCCGGCACTTGAAGAGAAAATTCTTGCGCTTCAGGACTGGCGTTTCATCACGCAGGAACGCTTCGACGCGGTGACCAAGGGCATGACGATGGACGAGGTCAAGGCTTTCGCCGGTGTTCCCTACCATTCCAACATTCAAGACGACGTAAAGCGCGGCGTTCAGACCTGGCTCTATAAGAAACAGGAGGGCGGTGCGGCCGCAATCTATTTCAAGATCAAGACCGGCAAGATGTACTCGTCCAAATGGGACGCGATCAAGACCAAGGTCGTCACCGACTAGCGAGTTTCCACTGATCAACAACAACAAGGGGCGCCGGAAGGCGCCCTTTTTTGTCTTCCCGAGGGTGGACATTGTGGACGCTGTAGACGTGGTGGACCCGGAAGTAGTGGACTCAACGGGCTGTCCACCTTGTCCAGATCGTCCACCCTTTCCACTCTCCTCTGGCCTTAACTTTTCCTCTGGCCTCAAAAGCCCAATTCTCCGCCCTTGACGCTCGCAGTGGATCTGGTTTATGATGTTTGCTCAAGCGAGGTGCGCCTCGAGCGCCCAAAATTCGCAACGGAGGGGGTGATTCCATGCCAACAGGTGTTGTAGTACGCGACAACGAGTCCTTCGAACAGGCTCTGCGCCGATTCAAGCGCAAGTGTGAGAAGGCCGGCATTCTCTCCGAAGTCAAGCGGCGACGTTTTTACGAAAAACCCTCGGAACTCCGAAAACGTGCGCTGATCCAAGCCCGAAAGAAGATGCTTCGCAAGATGGCCAAGCAGCGACGAGCAGGCATGCTCTAGCCCACGGTCATGGTGTCTTCGACAGCTACGGAGCTGGACTTTGACACGGTCCTGAAACTGATTGCGGCCCACGCCAGAACGCGCGTGGGTCGCTTTTTTGTCACCGACGCCCCCACCCTCCCCGACCGGCAACAGGCTCTTGAGCAGGCGGCTTTGACCCGGGAGTTGGCCGACATGCTGGACGATGGCGAACGACTGCCGTTGGCCGGCATCGACGAAGCCGTCCAGTGGCTCGAACCCGAAGCTGCCATTCCGATTGATCCCGCCGACCTACTGGTTCTCCTGGGCCTGGCCCGTAGAACCGCCTCAATCCGCCGTAAGCTCGTGGCCGCCCCGGATGAATTGACCCGATTGAAAGCAATGGGTCAAGAACTCCCGGACACCGAGGAATTGGTCGCATGGGCGGCGCCCCGCCTGGGACGGGACGGACGGGTTCCCGATGACGCATCCCCCGAACTCAAACGCGCCCGCCGCACCATAACCCGCATTCGCCAAAACCTGGTGGCCGAACTGGAGGTCATTCGCCGTCGTCATCCCGGTGTCACCACCGACGCCCCCCCGACCCTTCGCCGAGACCGCTACTGCCTCCCAGTCAAGGCCTCCGCACGAGCACAACTTCCAGGTTTGGTCTTGGACAGTTCCGGAACCGGGGTGACCTCGTTCGTCGAACCCTTCGGCGTGGTCGAACTCAACAACGACCTCACAGAAGCTGCGGCCGAGGAACGCAGGGAAGTTCACCGCATTCTCTCCGAGGTTGCGGCCGCATTCGGCGCGATCAAGTCCGATCTGGTCGATGCGATTCAGACGCTCGGCCGCATTGACGCCGTCCAGGCACGCGTCCTCTTCGGCCGGCGAATCGACGGTCTGCTCCTGGAACCGGGCTGCGGAGCGTCGTTGGTCCTCAATCAGGCCCGACATCCCTTGCTGGACCAGCGCCTGCAAGCCTTGCGTCATGAGATTCTCGAGGAGGGCAATCGAACCGGAAGGGCTCAATCTGTCGTTCCGCTCAACTTTGAATTTCCCGGCAACACAACGACCCTGTTAATATCCGGACCCAACGCCGGCGGCAAGACCATCGTTTTGAAGACGATCGGTCTGATGGTTTTGATGTGCTACCACGGCATCCCAATTCCCGTCGCACCGGGGTCAACGGTGCCCTGGTTCGACCACGTCTGGTGCCGAATTGGTGACGATCAGGATGTCTCGGCAGATCTTTCGACATTTTCCGGCGCCATGGCCACCACGGCCCAGTTGCTCAAGGAAGCCGGACCGGCCTCCCTGGTGATCTACGACGAACTGGGAAGCGGTACCGATCCCCTTGAGGGCGCCGCCCTGGGTTGCGCCGTCTTGGAGGCGCTGACCGACAGGGGTTGCCGGACGGTAGCCACCACCCATCTGGCCTCGATCGCCCTGATGGCCTCGGCAGCCGATCGAATGGACAACGCCGCGATGGAATTCGACGAGGACCGCGGGCAACCGACCTACACTATTCGCATGGGGCGACCCGGCCGTTCTCGCGGCCTGGAAATCGCAGCCGCGATGGGTCTCCCCCCATCGGTCATCGACCACGCCCGGAATCTTCTGGGAGGGCACCATCTGGAGTTGGACCGCCACCTCGAACGACTGGAAGAACTCGAAGGGGAACTGCTCAACGAAAAAATAGTCCTCAACCGCGAGAAAGCTGAAGCAACATCAGCGGTGGCCCGGGCCGAGGTAGAACGACGAGAACTCGAAGAGCAGAGGAAGGCCTTACCCTCCCTCCTCGAAGACGAGCGCAGTCAACTGCGAGATCGTGCCAAGTCCAGGCTCAACAAGGCCCTGGCCCAACTGGACACCGCCACCGAGGAACACCGTCACCTCGGGAGGAAGGCACGGCAGAACATCAGGGATGAGGCTCTGGACCTCGGCTCGAGGGCACACGGGGAACCGGCGCCGGCACCCGGCCACCTCCAGCCTGGAATGACGGTGCGGCTCCGCTCCCTGGGCGCAGAGGGAGTATTGCAGGAACTCCGGGATGGGCAGGCGCGAGTCATCGTCGGCAACAAGCGGCTCTGGGTTGCAGCTGGAGATATTGAGGCCGGCCAGAAACCGCCGGAGAAGAGAAAGTCCGAGACCATCCACCTGCAGGTCGAGGATCGGGAGGCGCCCGAGTTGATTCTCCTGGGCCTTGATGCCGAAGAAGCCCGCGACAGGGTCGAACGGTATCTCGATCGAGCTCATGCCGGAGGCCTGACAATTATTCGGATCGTGCACGGCCACGGCACCGGAACCTTGAAACGAGTGGTCACCGACATCGTCAAGACCCATCCCGCAGTCGTCAGCTTCTGCCATCCACCGGGGAATCGAGGCGGCACCGGCGCCACCGAGGTGACGCCCGAAGGCTAGGACGCTGGGAAGCTGGGAGGCTGGGACGCCAGGAAGCTTCCGGCGACCGCCCACGCTTCATCCTTCCTCCTTCACCCCCTCTCCCCCTCTCCCATGCTCCCCCTCCC
>JAUXDC010000335.1 GCA_030618605.1 Holophagae bacterium
GCGGGCGAATCGGTCCGGGTTGTAAACCAGGACGGCACGGTGGTCTGCGAGGTGGATGACGACACGACATTCAGCTTGGGTGATGGTCTGGTGCTCGTCGATGGCGTGGTGAGTATCGACCCGACGTACTTGCTCACTCAGATTTCCACCCTGGACAGCACCGGCAACACCGGCTATTCCACCTCAATCACCATTGGCGCCGACGACCGCGGATTGATCAGCTACCACAACAACACCAACGGTGATCTCTACGTGGCCCACTGTGACAATAACGCCTGCACCAGCGCAACGCCCTACATCCTGGACAGCACTGACTGGACCGGCTACGACACCTCGATCGCCATTGGCACTGACGACCGCGGATTGATCAGCTACCACGACAGCACCAACGGTGCCCTCAAGGTCGCCCACTGCAACGATGCACTCTGCACCAGCGCAACGCCCTACGTCCTGGATGATACAGGTTTTGTCGGCCAGGACACCTCGATCGCCATCGGGTCCGACGGTTTTGGGCTGATCAGCTACCGCGGCGCCACCAACGGCACCCTCAAGCTTGCCCATTGTTCCAATGCCGTCTGCTCCAGTGCTGATATCACCACCCTGGACAGCACGGGCAACACCGGCCAGTACACCTCGATCGCCATCGGGTCCGACGGTTTTGGGCTGATCAGCTACTACGACGTCACCAACAGTGCCCTCAAGGTCGCCCACTGCAACAATGCACTCTGCACCAGCGCAACCACTGCCAGCCTGGATACCGAGGGTTACGTTGGTACTCACACCTCGATCACCATCGGCGACGACGGCCGTGGGCTCATTAGTTATTTCGACAATACGAACGGCGACCTCAAGGTGGCCCACCTGGGGATCGGTGTGCCATGAGTTTTCCTGCAGTCTCCGGTTCCAGGTGGGTCATCCCCTCGCTTGTCCTGATCCTGGTGGCGATGGCCTTACCCCTTCACGCCCAGACCTGCACCGTGCCGGGCACACATGCCACAATCCAGGAAGCAATCGACGACCCGGCCTGCCTGACGATCATGCTTTCGGCCCAGGTCTATGCCGAGTCGATCCGCATCCCCCGCTCTCTGGACCTGGCCGGACCGGCAGCCGGCGGGGCCATCCTCCAGGGCTTGGCGCTGATGACCGGTTCGAGCACAGAAGTAGGATTGCAGAACCTCAGAGTCGAGAACGGCTGTGTGCCGAACGCCCTAAGAACCGCCTTCGGCGCCACGATGACCGGCACCAATCTCGAGGTGGAGCGTTCGGCAGCCCTCCCCTGTCCTGAAATATCCGACGCCATCTTCGCCGACGGCTTCGAGACGGGCGACACCTCGGCCTGGTAGATCGGACTGGTCAAGAACCCAGAGAAAGAAACGGAAAGACAACGCCACAGATTCTCATTGTGGAGGCGGGCGTCCCACCTGCCTCGGGAGGCCTTAATTGAACGCCAGTGCCCGGCTCTGCCTTCACCCTTTACTCTTCACGCCTCACCCCTTACCCTTCACTCTCGACTCGTTCCTCAAGGAGACCCAATGATCACGATCGAGGGATTACAAAAACACTACGGTGAGATCAAGGCGGTCGACGGTATCGACCTGGAGATCCAAGACGGCGAGATCTTCGGTCTACTGGGACCCAATGGCGCCGGAAAGACCACAACGATCTCGATGATTTCTGGAGTCCTCCGGCCAGACAGTGGGCGCATCACCTTCGACGGTCTGAACATCTGGGTGGAACCCAAGAAGGTCAAGCGTAACCTCGGCGTCGTTCCCCAGGAAATCGCCGTCTATGAAGACCTGACCGCGAAAGACAATCTGGATTTTTGGGGATCGCTTCACGGACTGCGTGGCCCGGGGCTGAAAACGGCGGTTCACTCGGCACTGGAGCGAGTCGGCCTCCAGGATCGCGCCAAGGACAGAGTCAAGACCTTCTCGGGTGGCATGAAGCGTCGCCTCAATCTTTGCATGGGCCTTTTGCACCGCCCCAAATATCTACTTCTGGACGAACCAACCGTTGGGATCGACCCCCAGGCCCGCCTGGCGATTCTCGACATTGTCCGTGAAGTTGCAGTGGCCGGGACGACCGTCTTGTATACGACCCACTACATGGAAGAGGCCCAGGAACTCTGTGACCGAATCGCCATCATTGATCACGGACAAATCCTGACGATCGGCACACTGGAGGCCCTCACTCGCCAATCAGGCGAAAGTGAAGTGCTCAAGGTCGTCGGCAGCTTTGACGAGACTGCTGCCAACCAACGGCTCTCCGGTCTTCCGGGATTGCGCCTGATCCGGGTCGAGGAGGGCACGGTCCTGGCCGGCATCGACGCCACGGGCCCGGGCCTTCTCGAAATCCTGCCGCAGGTCTTGGAATCCGGCCTTTCGATCGATGATGTGTCGATCCAAAAGCCCAACCTCCAGAGTGTATTCATCAGCCTGACGGGGCGGGAGCTGAGAGACTGATGGCGCCCTTGAAAATCGTTCTCCGTGATCTCAGGCGTATGGTCCGAAACCCTCTGAGGACCGCTCTCCTCTTCGCTTTGCCCCTGATGTTGGCGGGAATATTTGCGCTGGTCTTCGGTGGTGGTTCCGCTTCGGAGATTTCCATTCGAGTCCTGGTCTACGACGAAGATCAGGGCCTGGTCTCCCGCCTGCTGGGCGGTGCAGGGTCCAGCCCGGACATGGACCGGCGCCTTGACCTGGTGCCGGTCGGCGCTGAGGGCTTCGACATGATGGAACGAGGTGAGGCCTCGGCGTTGGTCCACATTCCGGCTGGTTTCACTCAAGCCTATCTCGACGGTGAGCCTGCTGTGATTCCCATCATCAAGAACCCTGCGGAACGATTTCTTCCTCAGGTCGTTGAAGAGGGCGGACGAATTGGCGCAGAAGTACTTTCGCAGGGTTCACGGGTTTTCAGAACGGAGTTGGCAGCCATCGGGGGCATGACTGCGAATTCTGCTTTTCCTTCTGATCTCGCCGTCGGCAGCGTGGCTTCAGGCGTCAATCATAAATTGGAGAGTCTCGAACGGTGGGTCTTTCCTCCCGTGATCAATCTGGAAACGGTGACAGTGAAACCGGAAATTACCGACGAGGGAGAGGGCAACGGAAGCACTATCCTCGGTTACTTTCTGCCGGGACTCTCGATGATGGGAATTTTGTTTCTGGCTCAAAGCGCAACCCGGGACATCCTGCATGACCGGGAAAGTGGGCTGGTACGCCACCTTTTGACTGCTCCGGTATCCCCGGCAGACTACATTGTCGGGAAATGCCTCTCGGTCCTGGTTATTTCTACTCTTGGGTTCTTTCTTCTGGTGGCCTTCGGGATCGCGGCCGGTGTCGATTGGGGGCCGACTTCAACAGTTGTCGCACTGGTGCTCACGGCCTCGTTGGCCGTCGCAGGCGCCCTGGTCTTGGTCTCCAGTCTCGTCGGCACCGAACGCCAGGCAGATGCCCTGTCAACCATCGTCATCATGGTGTGGTGTCTGATTGGGGGCGCATTTGTGCCCGTCTCCCAGTTTCCGGATTTTCTCCGACCGCTGGCCAAAACGACCCCGGTCTTCTGGGCGGTAGACGGGTTCCAGAAGGCGATGCAGCAGGGTGCTGACATTGCGGCTGTCTCGACCAATCTCTTGGTTTTGGGAGGTGTCGGCGTGATTTTCTTGGTTCTCGGCGCCGCAGCGCTCCGACGTCGAATGGCGGGAGGGCTGATCTGATGGCCAATATCCTGAAGATTGCCCTCCACGACCTCCGGATCACCCTTCAAGACCGATCGGCAGTGATGTGGATGTTCCTTCTCCCCATTGTCTTCGCTACCTTTTTCGG
>JAUXDC010000265.1 GCA_030618605.1 Holophagae bacterium
ATCCCTCAGGTCGGAGGCATGTACCACGGGGACCGTTCTCGCAAACAGACGCTGGTTGATCACGGTTTCCGATTGCCGTCCGCTCTGGACAACCGCCCTTTGAACTTCGAGGAATTCGAAGAGCGAATGAACCAGATGGTCTTCGTCTCGGCGACTCCGGGCCCATACGAGAAGAAGACCAGCGGGAGCGAGGTGGTCGAACAGCTGATACGCCCGACCGGCTTGCTTGATCCTCAGGTCGAAGTGCGCCCCGCCGGCAACCAGGTCGATGATCTCCTGGCGGAGATCCGTCAGGTCGTTGCTCGAGGCGAGCGGGTGCTGGTGACCACCTTGACCAAGAGAATGTCGGAAGACCTGACGACCTATCTCGCCGAAATGGGGGTCAGAGTCCGCTACCTGCATTCGGAGATTGTCACTCTCGAACGATCGGTGATTCTGGCGGACCTCCGGCGCGGAGAATTCGACGTGCTGATCGGGATCAATTTGCTCAGGGAGGGGCTGGACCTCCCCGAAGTCTCCCTGGTGGCCATTCTCGACGCCGATCAGGAGGGATTCCTGCGTTCGGAGACATCGCTGATTCAGACTATCGGGAGAGCGGCGAGGAATGTTGAGGGGAAGGCCATTCTCTACGCCGACCGTCGCACCGGGTCGATGGAGAGGGCGTTGGGGGAGACCGAACGTCGCCGTATAACACAGGCTGCCTACAATAGAGAACACGGCATCGAACCCAGGTCCATCATCAAGGACGTCGCCAATCCCCTGGTGGCCATGTCGGCACTCGACTATCACGACTCGGGAACGGGTCTCGGCCGTGTTGCGGAATCAGATTTGGCCGGCCTCGAGGACGAGGCAGGGCTGGCCAAGTTGATTGGCGAACTGGAAAAGAGGATGAGGATGGCAGCGAAGAACCTCGATTTTGAAGACGCCGCCCGGCTTCGGGATCGAGTGAGGGAACTGAGGCGCCGGCAGATCTATAAGGGGTAGCGACCAGCTCACGAGTCATGCGCGCTTGGTATCGGAGAGGTTGCAGATCAAGACGCGGTCGTGGGTGCGAAGGTCGGTCACCGTCCACGATGTGCCGCGATGGCAGAATGATGCGCCAATCCCGGCAGTTCCTGGGAGATCGAGAATTTCAATGCTCGGCCCATCCTCGGCCTCGAGGATGACGACTCTCGGCCCTCCGTGCTTCGGCTTCTCTTGGTGCTCATGCGACATTACAGGTTCCTTCGCTTGCCCTCATATTCACCCTCACTGTATGCAACGTATATGCCGGGCAAGAGGTTCGCGTTACACGGAAATAAAATTCATCTATTTCTGGAGATTTGTCCTGAAGTTCGGAGTCGATGTCCTTGAGAGAAGATACCAAGTTGGTTGAATTGAGGCCACTCAGAAATAACAACCGGGCCGGAGTTTTCCCCGGCCCGGTTTTCTATCTCAACAGGTGCGAAGCGCCCCTCGCAATGAGTGTGGCCGGATTGGCTCCCCGGTTTCCTCTGAATCTCAAGCAGTCAGTCGGGGCCAATACGGACCACAGTCATTGCGCCAGCAGAAGTTTTTCCATCTCGGCCAGGATCCCCCGGTAGGTATCCATGACGGTGCTGATGATCTTGGGGTCATTCATGTCGACTCCGGCTCGAGCCAGTGCCTCCATCGGGTAGACGCTGCCGCCCAACTTGAGGGTCGCCAGGTAGTCCTCGACGGCCCCTTCGTCCCCTGAACGGAAACGTTCGGCAATCGCCTCGCCGGCTGCGAAGGACGTGGCGTAGACCCAAACATAAAACGTACGGTAGAAGTGGGGGATGCGGGCCCAGCCCGAGCGATAGACGTCGTCCAGCGTTGCCTCTTTGCCGTAGTATTCAAGCCATAAGTCACCCCAGATAGTGTCAAGGGCGTCCTTGGTCAACGGTTCGCCGGCTTCGGCTGCTCTGTGGGCAGAGGCTTCGAACTCGTGAAAGAAGATCTGGCGCAGGAAGGTGCCGGTGATGTTGTTCATTCTCAAATTAAGGAGAGCCAGTCGTCCTTTCGGGTCTTCTGTCTGGTCGAGCAACCAGTTGAAGAAGAGGCCCTCTGACGCAACTGATGCAACCTCAGCGACGAAGAGGCTGTAGTCGGCGTCATGGAAGGGGTTGTTCTCATTGGCCAGAGAGGTGTGAATGGAGTGGCCCATTTCGTGGACCAGGGTGAACACGTCCTCCAGAGTTCCGCCCCAATTGAGGAAGAGGTAGGGGTGGGAGTTGTAGGAGCCCCAGGAATAGGCGCCGCCCTGCTTGCCGGTGTTGGGGTAAACGTCGATCCAACGGTCGTCGAGGGCTCGCTGCGCAACCGCAGCGTATTCTTTGCCCATGGTTTCCTTCCAGAAACGGGTCGCCAGATCCCATCCTTCGACGAAGGTGTATTTTTTCTCGGCCTCGGGCACCATGCCGACGTAGAGGTCGTAGATGTGGAAATCGTCCAGTTCGAGGACCTTCTTCCGCA
Source organism: Holophagae bacterium (assembly GCA_030618605.1). Lineage (GTDB taxonomy): Bacteria > Acidobacteriota > Thermoanaerobaculia > Thermoanaerobaculales > Sulfomarinibacteraceae > DAOWGJ01. The sequence continues at coordinate 2,476 of JAUXDC010000265.1, forward strand.
GGTCGACGTAGTCATGGATCGCATCGACGTTGTCGTGGACTGCATCAACCAGGGTGTCGACGACCGATCGAGGCACGTTGGTCTGAGTCAATGCCATGTCCAGTGTTGAGTCATAGCCGCGGGTGCGGGCCAACCAGACATCCTTGTTGACGGAGGCCGAATAGGTTCCCGCAAGAGCATGTCCGAATTGGTCGTAGGTGCCGAAGAGGGCCAGGGCAGCATCTTTACGAATTCGACGATCCTGGTTGCCCATGAAGGAGTAGTAGAGGGCCGGGATGACTTTGGATTTCTCACCGTCGTGGCCTTCAATTTCCGGCCACGTGATATCGGCGCTGACCATACCTTGATAAATCTGAACCGGGGCGCCTCGAAGCAGGGCGGAACCTGCCAACACCTCTTCGACTTCCGTGGAGCGTGTATGTGCCTTGAGCCGGGTCATGTTGTCGATGACGTGGGCGTAGGTTTTCAATCGGGGTGAGGTCATGAATTCTGCCAGCTGATCAGCAGGAATTTGGGCGACTTCCGGGGCAATAAAGGAAGAGGCCTGACCAATACGTGCCATCAAGGCCCGAGCTCGGCTCTGGTACCGGTTGGCGTCGGCGTCCCGGGTGTCGGTTGTCTGCCATTGGGCGGCGTAGACGAAGAGGTCCGAGGCATCCCGGGAAATGGTGAAACTCAGGTCGAGGGCATCGGCGAGAGTCTCGGCCCCTTGTCCCAGGGTGCCTTTGAAAGCCTCGAGGGCCTCGATCGAACCTCCGAGAGCTTCGGCGGCTGTGCTCCAGGCATCCGTTGAGGGGAAGATGTCGTCCAGATTCCAGCGGTAGGCTTCAGGGATAGCCTCCCGCGTCTCGTACACCTGTTGTTCTTCGACGACGTTCGCAGCCGTGGCCGGGAGCACACCGATGATTGCGAGAAACCCGACACACACGACGATTGAGCTTTTCATGGTCATGTCTCACCCCTTTTGCCGTCTCGACGGCGTTTCTTCAGTTGAACAGGGTACACGGAATAGACCAGAAACTGGAAATGGAAACCTGAAGACGTTGGAGTCAGGGTTCAGGGTTGTGGCCGCGGGCGTCCCCGCCAGTTTCATCCTTCCCCCTTCTCCCTCCCAGGGTTCCGGTACAATGATGGTGCGTAACAACAAGGGGGAAACTGTGGCGTTGAGGATTGGGTCAATCGTTTCATGGACCGTTGGCGGTATGTGTGTTCCCCGATTGAGTTGGGCTGATGCTCCCGGCGGATTGACCGGATCGTCCCTGCCTTGGACGATCGCCATTCTGGCCGGGCTGGCTGCGGTCTTTGTCGGATGGAGGTATCACCGTCTCCATCAGCGGCTCGAGCATGGAATGGCTGAGATGGAGGGCGCCCTTGGTGCACTCCAGGAGCAGATCGGTGAGCAGACCGAAGCCCTTGAACATGCCGGAGACCAGTTGGAGGCTCAACGGCACACGATAGAAGAACTTCGTTTGACCGACGGGGTGACTGGACTCTGGACGCGGCAGCATGTCTTTCGCCTCTTGGCAACGCATGGCGCCCGAGCTCTTCGAACCTGGGTTGCATGGAACAACGGTGTGACCAAGAACCGACCGGAGAATGCTGACGTCTTGATCTTCATCGTTGGACTTGACAAGCTCGAGGAAGCGACCTTGGCTCTGGGGTCCGACGTCGTCGACCGTGTTCTTTGTGAGTTTGCCGATGTCCTTCGGACGTCCTCCCGCACGACTGATGTTTTGGCTCGATGGGGCGAAAATGAGTTCATGGTGGTCCGGTCCGGGGCAGATCGTGCTTCGGAGAAGGAACTCGCCGAGAGGCTTCGGGAAAGTGTGGCATCGCATGTCTTCCGGCCGAGTGACGAGATGGAACTCTCTACGACCTGCTCGATCGGGTTTGCAGGGCATCCTCTGTTGACGCATGCTCCCGAAGCCCTGGGTTGGGAGGATGTCGTGGGGCTGGCCCAGGTGGCTCTGGATGCTGCACGGCGGACCGGCCGAAATTCTTGGGTCGGACTGGTGGGAGATGCCTCCACTCCGAGCGAAGGTCTGGTGGAGTTGCTCAGGAGTGGACCTGCGGCGCTGATCGCCAAGGACCGCCTTCGGGTTGTCTCGTCGTTCGACGATCAGACAGCGGTGCAGTGGGATGGGGAGTGATCGGAAGGGTGCCTGGACAGGAACGAGATGGGCGAACACGGGCGGGTACGGGGACACGCCCCTACACTCGTCCACCCGCAGCGATTCACCGTAGGGGCGGGCCCCTGTGTCCGCCCTGCTTTTGATCCCGCGACAACCGATCCCCTCGTGCTACCATTTCCCGATGGCGGATCGACGTGGAGTGTTGTTCATTGTTTCGTCTCCCTCGGGAGGCGGGAAAACAACGGTGATCAAGGCGGCGATGGCTGAATTGGCGCGATGCGGCGTCAAGAGTCACTTCTCTGTTTCCCATACAACGCGAACGGCCAGACCGGCGGAGGCCGACAGCGTTGATTACCATTTTGTCTCCCGAGGGACTTTTGACACGATGGCCTCCTCGGGTGAGTTTCTCGAGTGGGCTGAATATGCGGGGAACCTCTACGGTACTGCCAGGGCAGAGGTTGAGGGGCGGCTCTCGATGGGGACCGACGTCTTTCTCGATATCGAGGTTCAGGGTGCCAACCAGGTGAAAACCTTGGTGCCGGAGGTGGTCAAGGTCTTCATTTACCCCCCTTCGTACGATATCCTCAAACACCGTTTGGAGCAGCGTGGCCAGGACGAGCAGGAGGCGATCCGACGGCGTCTTCGGTGGGCTTTGAGGGAATTCGGTGTCGCAGGGGAATTTGACTATGCTATTATCAACGACCGTTTGGATGATGCCGTCAAGGTTTTAACCGGTATTTGTTTGGCGGAACATCACAGATCGATGCGTATGAAGCCCCGGTTGGACGCCATCCGGGAAGGTTTCCAGGAACATCTCGAAGAGGACTTTTCCCAATGATGCAGTTGCCAGAGAATTTCGACTCTATCTTCCGTTATA
>JAUXDC010000371.1 GCA_030618605.1 Holophagae bacterium
GGATCCTACACCGATATTTCAGAGCTAAAAGCATCAGAGCGAGCTCTTGCACTGGAGAAAGAACGCGCTCAGGTCACGCTGCATTCGATTGCCGATGCCGTTATCACCACGGACAACAAGGGCCTGATCGATTACATGAACCCGCAGGCTGAGAAGCTGACCGGATGGTCTTCGGCAACGGCCAAAGAGCAGCACCTGCTAAAGGTGTTCAAAGTAACGGACGAGGAGCGTCAACCCATTGAAGAAGACGTCTTAACCGGTGTACTTCAACACGGCAGGATCGCGAGATTCAGCGACCAGACCCAGCTCCGCAGCACATCCGGCAAGTGGTTTTCAGTGGAAGAGAACGCGGCCCCGCTGCGCGATCAGAAAAACCAGATTACCGGCATGGTGGTGGTTTTTCACGACATCACCGAACGCCTGAAGCTCTGGGAAGCCCTTCAAAAGGAACGGGAACTGGCGTTGGTTACCCTCCAATCCATCGGCAACGGCGTCATCACCACCGATGTCTCCGGTCGCATAGTCTATATGAATCCTGCTGCGGAGCGGTTAACGGGCTGGACCTGCGGCGATGCCGAACAGCACTCCCTAGAAATAGTTTTGAACCTCCTGGACGAATTCGGTGCCGCTTCTATCGCAAACTCGGTGAAACGAGCTCTGAACGAAGAACAGGCGGCGATCGATCTGGGGCAGGCGGCACTGTTGTCGGTTTCCGGGGAAAAGTACATCATCGAGCACAATATCGCCCCGCTGCGCGACAAAACCAAGCAGGTCATTGGCGGAGTGCTTGTCGTGCATAATGTGACCGACCGTCACAAGCTGATGAAGCAGTTATCCTACCAGGCGACCCACGATTCCCTTACCCAACTGATCAACCGCATAGGGTTTGAGATGCGCCTGGACAAGACGTTGAAGTCCGCAATGATGAACGGCAGCGTCCAACACGTAGTCTGCTACATGGATCTGGACCAGTTCAAGATCGTAAACGACACCTGTGGTCACTCCGCGGGAGACGAACTGCTTCGGCAGATTTCGGCGCTGCTGAAAGAACGGGTGCGAAAAGGCGATACCCTGGCCCGCCTCGGAGGTGACGAGTTCGGGCTGTTGCTGGAATCCTGCCCCCTGGAAAAGGCGGTGGCGATTACGGAGAAAATCCTGCAGCAGATGGAGTCCTATCGTTTCGTATGGGAAGACAAGACGTTTTCCGTCGGTATCAGCATCGGCGTCGCCCCGGTCGACGGAAGCCCCGGTAGCTCCGTTGCGAAGATTCTCAGTACGGTAGACCAGGCCTGCTACATCGCAAAGAGCAGGGGCCGCAATCAGCTGCACATCTATCAGCCGGGCGACGAAGAATCATCCCGTTGGAACAGGGAGATGCAGTGGGTCCCCCACATTCACCGGGCCCTGGACGAGGGCCATTTTGTTCTATTCGCTCAACCCATCGCTTCGATCGGCACCGGGGAAGAGAAATGTGGGCACTACGAGCTTCTGCTCCGGATGAAAGACAACAACGGCAATTTGATAGCGCCGGGATCCTTTCTCCCGGCTGCTGAACGCTATGGTCTGATGCCAACTCTGGACCACTGGGTGGTGGGAAAAGCCATCGATACGCTCGCCGAAGCCTGGAAAAACGACCCCTCTTTCTCGATCTCTACGTTCGGAATCAACATTTCGGGGGCTGTCCTCAGCGATAATTCCTTGTTGAAGCACGTGAAGCAGGCCCTGGACGCTCACGGCCTGCCCCCAAGCCTGCTCTGTTTCGAGATTACTGAAACGGTGGCAATCGCAAACTTTTCCCATGCCAATCGGTTTGTCAATGAACTCAAGGAATTGGGTTGTCGTTTTGCCCTGGACGACTTCGGCAGCGGATTCGCGTCCTTCAGCTATCTGAAGACGCTGCCAGTGGATTATCTTAAGATCGACGGATCATTCGTCCGTCATCTGACGGAGAATCCCGTGGACCAAACGATGGTTGAGGTCATCAACCAGCTGGGACACGTCATGGGCCTGGAAACCATCGCCGAATTCGTGGAAACTCAGGATGTCCTGGATGTTCTGCAAACGCTGGGCGTAGATTATGCGCAAGGCTATTATATAGGCAAGCCGATGCCCCTTCACGACGTGTGGTACGGTGAGAAAGGCCGATACATCGCAAAGGGACTAACCGCGCCCGCCCTTTGAATCAGGTTGTGCCCGCCGTTGTCGCCGTCCCCGTGTCGCGCGCTCCTGGAAAAACAGGTCTGGATTTTGTATTCTTTCCGAGTTCTTGAAATATCGGTGACAGAGCCGAGCGCGGACACAACAGAGGTTTCCCATGAATTGGATCATTCCTTTGGCAATGGGTGCATGGGCCGTCTGGACCTGGTCCCAGGACCAGGAGAAGAACCGCGAAAAGGAACGTGCAAGGATGGCGGCCTTGTACGTCAACCCCTTCCTGTCGGCCTGCGAGGACCTGCAGAGCCGTATCTACAATATTCTGGAACTCGGCGGGATGAACTCTCTGCACCAGCAGGCCCTGGCAGGAACCCACGCCGAAGAGACCCTCTATCTCGTAGTCCGGTTCTTCGGATGGCTGACGACTGTCTCTCGCTACGGTCCCTACACCCAGAACCCGGTAGTCATTCGGTTTGCGGAGGGTGTGCGTGGGGCCTTCGCTACTACGGACCCGGAACACCCCGCGAGTCCATTCAATTTTTCCCACACCGAACAGAAAGCCCTCGGCAAGATGGTAATGAGCAGGATCCGGGGAGAGCATGGGATCGAGCTCGACACTATATCCTACTACGAGTTCAAGGAGCGCCTGGCGCTGCCTCCCCTTTCCGACAGCAAGTCCGTTCAAGAGAGCCTCGAGGCCTTGCGCAACGCGGAGGAAACGGGAAACCTGATAGGCCGAGAACGGTTGCTGGAGGCTCAAAACCACCTGGTCGACCTGCTGAGTTATCTGGAAGGGAAGGAGGGCTTCAGCCTTTTTCCTGGTGTGCGGAAGAAGTGCGCAGGGCCGGAAGCACAACGCAGCGCCCGTTTCCAGTGCCTGATGGTGTATATGCGACACGCCGGGGACCCCACCCCGCTGATCTGCCAGGGCACCTGGGAAGGCCGCATCCTGTT
>JAUXDC010000184.1 GCA_030618605.1 Holophagae bacterium
CCCCCTCCCCCCTGCTCCCCCTCTCCCCCTCGTTTTTCCTGGCGGAAAAGGCCTCTGTCCTGTCAAATCCGGAGGCGGTGAACTTCCTGGGCAATTCTTCGGGCGGCTAGCTGAATCTCTTCGGGCGTCGTCGTTTTTCCCAGGCTGATCCTCAGGGCGCCGGAGGCCAGTTTCTTCGGCAGACCCATTGCCAGGAGAACCTGCGAGGCTTGAGGATGGGCCGAGGCGCAGGCCGAACCCGAACTGACGGCCAGGTCGGGGAGGGAGGCCATCAGAGCCTCACCGTCGACGCCGGGGAATGTGACATTGGAGGTATTGGGCAGGCGAGGTGCACCTGCACCATTGATGATGAGCCCGGGAACCGAGTCTGTCAGTTTTTGTTCGAAGTCATCGCGAAGGGCGCCAAGATTGGCGGATGTTTCGTTGAGTTGATCGCCGGCCTGTTCGAGTGCTGTGGCAAGGCCGACAGCGGCCGGGAGATTAGGCGTACCGGAGCGCAGCCCCTGTTCGTGGCCACCGCCGAGTTGCAGGGCCTGAAGTTTCAGGGCCGGCGTCTTCCTGCGGACGTAGAGGGCGCCGCTGCCCTTGGGGCCGTAGCATTTGTGTCCCGACAGCGAGAGCAAATCCACTCCCAGATCCCCAACGTTAACCGGGATCTTGCCGGGTCCTTGTGCCGCATCGCAGTGGACAATGACGCCGCGAGCGTGAGCGGCTTCGGTGATCTCTTCAATGGGTTGTATGACGCCGGTCTCGTTGTTGGCCAGCATGACGCTGATGAGGACGGTGTCCGGTCTTATTGCCCCCGCGATTGCCTCAGGATCGACCAGGCCTTCTCGGTCGACACCGAGGACGGTCAGGTCCCATCCTTGTGTCTTCAGGCGCGTCATCACTTCGAGAACCGCGGGGTGTTCGGTCGCCTGGGTGATCAGGTGGCGGCCTCGTGTGTCCGGGGCGTTCGCCATGCCCGTGAGAGCAAGATTATTGGACTCGGTGGCGCCCGATGTGAAGATGATCTCGGTGGCAGAGCGTGCGCCGATCGACTGTGCGACGGTCTTGCGGGCCTTCTCCAACGCCATGAAGGCCGCCCGCCCGGGCCCATGCTGCCGGCTGGCCGGATTGGCGAACTCCGCGCTGAAAAAGGGAAGCATCGCCTCGACGACCCGCGGGTCACAAGGCGTCGTTGCGTTGAAGTCCAGGTAGATGGCGTTCATGGTGGCACTGTACCCGAATCAAGAAAGAACACAATTGAACCGCGAAGAGCGCGAAGAACGCAAAGGAAGCGCAAAGAGAGTCTTATTGGATCATCAATCTATCTTCCTGCGCTCCGAGTTTGGGCTGCTCGCGTGCTACGGTTCTCCTGGATGGAAACTGTAGCCCCGACCGTATTGATGGCCATTGCCGCCACGATCCTGTTTGCGTTTGGCGCTTTTGCGGTGATTTCTCTTCGCGAGGGAGAGCGGCGGGCCACGGCAGTGGCGGCTCTGATTGCGGCGGGCGGTGCCTTCCTCGTGGCGGTGGCCGCGGTCCTCCCTTCGCCGCTGCCGGGGATTGTACTGGGGGTCTTTGCCCTTGCTCTCGTGTCAGCCGTACTGATGTGGTTTCTTCCGATCGGTAGAACAGTCGCTCCAGGTGGACGTCCATCGCGCAGGGTCGACGAGCGAGTGATCATGTTTGCGCGTGCCCGGTTGGCGCCGGGGAGTCCGGAGTTTGAGGCCTATTACGCGATGCACCCGGAGCACCGTTCGGGCGATGACCGTACCCGTGCCCTTCCGGGATTGCTCTCCCCGGATTCGGAGATGGCCGACCCGGTGGCCTTCGCGGCGGCCGATGCGTCGTTTGATCTGTGCGAAGCCCTCCATCCCATGGTTGACGGGGAGCCGGCATTCCACCAGGTTGCGATTGAACCCGAGGCTTGGGTCGATCGCCTGAAGAACCTGGCTCTTTCCAACGGAGCTGTGACGGTGGGTGTGACCCGACTCGAGCCGCATCATGTCTACAGCAACATCGGGCGTGGTGCAGGGACCTGGGGCGAGTCGATTTCATTGGATCATCGGTGGGCGATCGCTTTCACCGTCGAGATGGACCACAACGCCGTCGCCCACGCCCCCGGGGCGCCGACGATCGTGGAATCGGCCCACCAGTACGTCGAGTCGGCCAAGATCGCCGTACAGTTGGCATCGACCATTCGCCGTTGCGGCTGGAATGCACGGGCCCATATCGACGGCAACTACCGGGTGATTGCGCCCTTGGTTGCGCGGGATGCCGGTCTTGGGGAAATCGGCCGCATGGGACTACTGATGACACCGGGCCTTGGTCCCAGGGTTCGCCTGGGCGTTGTCACGACTGATGTTCCCTTGGTGGCGGATGCGCCTGGCGATGATCGTTCAGTCCTCGATTTTTGCAGCATCTGTCGCAAGTGTGCCGATGCCTGTCCGGTCGGTGCGATTCCTGGTGGTGAGAGGCAGCCGATAGACGAGGGGCTCCGCTGGGCCATTGATCCCGACACCTGTTTCCGCTACTGGCACGTCATCGGTACCGACTGCGGACGGTGCATGAGCGTCTGCCCCTACTCCCACCCCGACAACGCTGCCCACAACGTCGTCCGTTGGGCCATCGCCCGATCCGGCGCTGCAAGGCGGGTGATGCTCTGGATGGACGATCTATTTTACGGGCGGAATCCCCGGCCGAGGGGCTGATCGCCGAGGATTCCAATGCTCAAGGGGATAGCCACGAAGAGAGGAAATCCACGAAGAACACGAAGAGGGGACAATAGCCACAAAGAGGCACAAAGAGGCACAAAAAGGGGAATGAGAATGGTATCAATAACACAATTGAACCGCAAAGAGCGCGAAGAGCGCGAAGGGGGCGCAAAGGGTTTGTTTTTGATCCCGGTAAGGTCGTGCGTTTCCCTCTATTCTGCTCTTGACAATCCGGGAACAGGAACTTACATTGAGTACAGATGACAAAAGGAGCAAAAAATGAGACAACCCCCCCCCGATTTGCGTTTTTGTTGTTTTTCTTTTGGTTTCAATCCTGTTGTTGCTCTCGATTCCTGCCGAGGCTGTCAAAGTGTTGCTCGATAAGCCGATGGAGTTCTCTGACGGCGGCGATTTCGTGGGCTACCGGAGTTTCGAGCCTAAGGTCCTCGACTCGATGGGTTTCGTTACCATCGCCACCTATCCGACATTCCTTGCCGGCGAGGTTCAAGAAGAGGACCTGGGAGTATTTCTCAATCTTGCCGAGGAAAATGCCGTCAACTACGAAATTCGTCGAGACTACGATTTGGTTCAGGTCAACGGCTATTCCTTTTCTTCATTCGGCGAAGGTCCCGGGCTCCCTGACGACTTGGCGATCGCAAGCTATGACGGAGATGCGGGGCTCTATCTAGTTCAGTTCAAGGCACCGGCAACTGCGGAGTGGATTGAAGAACTCCGTACTGCGTGCAACGTTCTTTCCTTCATTCCACAGAATACGTTCATTGTTAGTTCGTCGCCTGTGATGATCCAACGTTGTCGGGAAATGGTCGGAGTGCAACATGTCAGCCTCTTTCATCCGGCTTACAAGATCCAGCGGGCACTTCTGACGATCGACGAGCAAGTTGATGTCACCATTCAACTCGATGGCGATCAGGACTTGGCCTGCGTTGAAGATTTTCTTGAGGATTTGACCTCAGGCCAGGTCAATATTCGTGGCGAGTCCGACTCCCGCCGGGTGCGTGTTGATATGACCAGGAGCAACCTGATTGAGGCGGCCACTCGGCCGGAGGTGCTTTGGATCGAGCCAACCTTGACGCCCGTCTGGAGCGGTGAACGCCAGGCAATGACCGTTGCCGGTTTACATTTGGACTACGGCACAAGACCCGATGACCCGGAGGCTGGCGCCACCCACGACGGATACCACGAGTGGCTGCTCGACAAGGGCTTTTGTACGCCGACCGAGGCGCCGGCCGGGTGTTATCCCTATTGGACCAAGGTTGGGCTCTTCGACTCCGGCCTCAATACGATGGTATGTCCGGAAGCCAGTTACAATCCTCAGACCGGTGTGTGTTCCAATTGGGATGCGGGGAACGTCGGCCATCCCGATCTGGAGCACGATTCAAACCTCCAGTCTGCGTGTTCGGGTCAGAGTGCCGAATGTTATGCGCCGGTCCTCAGGAAGTTTTTCTGTGCGGAGGGTCGGAATGGAGCCAATCAATGTCTTTCGAATGGCGAATACTCGTTTTCTGATCCAGCCCCCCATGGAACAGCCACTGGGTCAATAATCGCTTCAATTCCCTCGACCAACCCTGTGCAACAGGATTCTGCCGACTATTTTCGAGGAACTGGTCTGGCGCCTTCTGCACAGATTATTCTTGCGAAGTTCGGAGCACTATATTCAGGGGGTCAACAATCGGACGATGGGATGTCGGAAATTGAGTATAAGGAGCTGATGGATCTTGTCGAGGACACGGGTGCCCGGTTTGCTTCGAATAGCTGGAATCTGTGGCATGACTGGTACGACCCCATCAGTTCAGCGCAACACCCAATGACGTCGTATTCAGGCTATTCGCAAATGATGGACAAACTCGTCAGGGATTCGAACGGTCTATATGACAGTTTTGGCGATCCCATGACAATTGTCTTTTCGGTGGGCAACGATGGTGGCTGGGTCAGGTCACCAGCGAATGCGAAGAACGTCATTGCTGTTGGTGCGAGCCGTGGGTGGTCGACCACGGGCAGCGACGGGGCTGCTCATCCGGATTGCCAAAGCTTGAATCACACGATCGGGGATATTGCCGGCGGCCAAGGTTGGCATTCCTGCCGGATGTACATTGGGGAGGATGATTCCGGTGATGACCTCCCCCGCTTTAAACCCGATCTGGTTGCCCCTGGGACACAGATCGCTGCTGCAAGGGCCCAACCCAACGGGGATCTCTATCAGTGTTTTTGGGGCACGAGTGCTGCCGCTCCTGCCGTGACGGCCGCCGCCATCTTGGCGGATGCGTGGTACTACTATGTAGTCTCCAACCCGCAGGCAACGCCTTCCCCGGCTATGGTCAAGGCGATGTTGATAGCCCACGCCGACGACCTGTATGGTGGCACGGATCATTTCACCAACACAACAATGCCGCATTCACCGTCGCCTGCGCAGGGCTGGGGCAGGGTCAACCTCGACAGCCTGTTTCAGGAAGATGTCCAGGTGACCGTTTTTGATGAAGACCACGCCGGAACGCCAACCCGTCGTTTCACCAGCCCCGGTGCATTCTCGGTATGGACAGAACAGTTGCAGGTCGATGACCCCACCAAGCCCATTATTGCGGTCATGGTATTTACCGATGCTTTTTCATCACCCACGGCTTCGGGCGGTTTGATGGTCAACGACCTGCGCTTGAGGATTACCAAACCTGGTGGTATTGGGACTCAAAAGCACTACTTCGGGAATACCTTTGATACGAATGACTGGTATTCCAAACAGTTCGGAAACTCGAGTTGGATCGTTACCGGAGATCAGCGCAACACCGTCGAGGTGATTCGGATCCCGCCCCAAGCACTCACGGTTCCCTTTACCTTGACGGTTAGCCCGAAGGCCATGAACGCCAATGCAGTCCCAGGCCTTGACAATAACCGCTTCAATCAGGACTTTGCGCTGTACGTCTATAACGCAGGACTTTTGCCATAGTGGATTTTATGGTCCGCAAAGGCTCTTGGTAGACTCAAACCAGGTCCCCGTTTTGAAGAGGGAAGGAATAGTTAGATGCTCAAAGCTACAATCACGTCGTTCATTCTTGGTTTCTGCTGTACTGTATCCGCCCAGCAAACAATCGTGCTGCCCGCCGTGTCGGACAATGTCCACGGCGTTAACGGCAGTGTTTGGGCTACGGAACTGCAGATCATCAAACTCAATCCCGATGATGAGGTGACGGTTCGAAGGCTCTGGGTGTGTGTCGAGAGTGGGGGCTTTGCCGAGGAGCCCGAAGATGCGGTGACATGGGACATGAGCGGGACCGATACTCGGGGGCGAATCCTCCAGCTTCTCGGTGCAGACCTCCTGGCTGGGACCGATGCGTCGTTGGGGGCGGTTGCCCTCGAGATCGAAGGTGGCGAAGTCATTGTGAACGCCAGAGTCGCGGATGTGTCCAACGGAACGATGCAGGAGGGGACACCCTTCGGCCAGGGCCAGTTGATTCCGACCGGCGATGAGTTCCTGGTTGGGCCTGCCCATCTCCCTTGGGTTGGAGGTTGCCTGAATATCCCGTGCAACGTTATTCCAAGGGAAAACTGGAACTACTATCGGAACAATATCGGTCTTGTGAACCCCAATCCGGAATCGCTGGTCCTTGATGGGGTGGCACTCGCCTTTGGCGGATGGCCGGGTGAATTGGTGGCTACCCCCCTGTCAGACCCCCCTGGTGAACGGGACACTTTTTCGAAGGTCGTGCCCGCCTTTGGTTGGACACAATTTTCATGGCGCTTTGAAGGGATCTATTCTCATAATCTTAATCCTTGGGGGATATACCAACCCGATTTCCCGCTTGCGGGTTTTATCATCAGCCTGACCCCTGATTCCGACCTTCCCTACTACGCCTACGCTTCGGTGGTCTTCGCCCCGGATCCGGAGTTGGGCATCCCGGCGTTCAACGACCCCCTGTTCATCCCAGCGCGACCGGGATTCGTCGCGCCCTTCGACTGGGAGTAGGTTGGCGTCTGGAGGTTTTGAGTCTGCGCCCAGGGCGGTGTTGCCGCTGACGCCGACGCTGTCCACTGTACCGGCCCCTGGATTCCAACCCTTCTCGAGAACACCTTGAAATTCGACTATTCCGCAGTAGTTTGCGAAAAAGTCTTGACTTTTTCGCAGTTTCAACCAGAAGTACCCCTTTGTCTCCGGCGCGCAGCGCAATAGGATTCTGCGGGACAGAGGTAGAGGCAGGCGTTCCTCTCTGGGAGATAATCCAGCCTCTGTGCCGCAGAATCCTGAATCCTGGCTGAATTGACATCATTCTGGCGGAGTTGTACACTATCGACCGGGTGCGGCGTGTTTGAGGCAAAAAGCCTCCGTCCGTGCCGCTTTTTTTGATGTACGCTCGCCGGTGGTGGTCCCTTTGCAGGCCCGCTACCATCAAAGATCAACAAAGGAGTGCGGCCTTGAGACCGCGCGGGACAAAAGAGTATGAGTATCGACATTCAACGAGTTCGTAACATCGGCATTTCCGCCCACATCGACTCCGGCAAGACGACGTTGACCGAGAGGATCCTCTTCTACACGCAGAAGATCCACGCGATCCACGATGTCCGGGGCAAGGACGGTGTTGGAGCGACCATGGATCACATGGAGCTCGAGCGGGAGCGCGGCATCACCATCACCTCCGCCTCGACCTACGTCGAGTGGAAGGGCCACCACGTCAACATCATCGACACCCCGGGTCACGTCGACTTCACGATCGAAGTCGAGCGGGCGCTTCGGGTGCTCGACGGCGCCGTGTTGGTCCTGTGTGCCGTGGCCGGTGTGCAGTCCCAGTCGATTACGGTCGACCGCCAGATGAAGCGCTACAACGTGCCCCGCATCGCCTTTGTCAACAAGTGCGACCGCTCCGGCGCCGACCCGAAGAGGGTGTCTGCGGCCCTGCGCGACAAGCTGGGCCTCAACTCGGTGATGATGCAGCT
>JAUXDC010000151.1 GCA_030618605.1 Holophagae bacterium
GGAAGACCCGGCGTTGGCCGCCCTCGAGGGTCAGGCCAAGGCCATGGCCAAATCGATGATCGCCCAGATTTCGAACGAAGAGGACGGGGCGCGCCTCGAACAGGCGTTGGCCCAGATGCAGGCCAACATCTCTCAGGCGCCAGATGATTTCAAGCCGGCCCTGGAGCTGGTCATTGCAAAAATCCAGGAACGGCTCTCACAGCTTGAAGCCGGGAAAGGTGAATGAAAATGCGCAAGATTCTGATTGCTGCCTGTGTCCTGTGCGCCATGGGCGCAGTCTTTGCCGTGGCCGGTGACGTTGTCGACCGTCCGGAGAAATTAAAATTCGAGGACCTCGCGTTTCAGGTCCCGTCAGCTGACGACCTGAGGTTCGAGCTGTCCAACGGTACGCCGGTCTACCTCTCGGAGGACCACCAACTGCCGCTGGTCAACATCGCAATCTACTTCCGAGGTGGTCGATACCTGGTGCCTGCCGACAAGGCCGGTCTTGTGGAAACCGTGTCCGCAGCCTGGCGAACCGGCGGCGCAGGCGACCTCAACGCCCGGGAGTTGGACGAGAAACTGGACTTCCTCGCGGCCAACGTCTCGGCCCGCATCACTGATGTCCGCGGTTCGGCCTCGCTCAACGTCATGTCCAAAGACCTCAATGAGGCCATGAGCCTGTTCATGGACCTCCTGACCCGGCCACGATTCCAGGACGATCGCTTTGCGAAGGCCAAGGACGACCTGCTCCAGGCGATGAAAAGGCGTAACGATGACACCGGAAGCATCGAGGACCGCGAGTGGGACCGGCTGATCTACGGTGACGATTACTGGATGAACCGCCTGGCAACACAGGCGACGCTTGACGGCGTGACGATCGATGACGCAAGAAACTTCGTCTCCCGGCTGATCCGATCGGACAACCTGGTCCTTGCTGTATCCGGGGATATCACGAGAGCCGATGCCAAAACACTCCTCGATGCGACCATCGGCACCCTGCCCAAGCTCGAAAATACCCTGCCGGCGATCCCTCAGCCTACCAACGTTCCGGCGCCCGGCATCTATGTCGTCAACAAGCCCGAGGTCAACCAGGGCCGAGTCCGCATGGGCCACCTGGGCTATCGCCTCGGAATGCCCAACCAATTTCCGTTGGTGATCGGCAACGACATCTTCGGCGGCCACGGATTCACCGCCCGCATGATGAAGAGGATCCGCTCGGATGAGGGGCTGGCCTATGGCGCCTACTCGTCGATGTCTTTCCCCGTCACCATGCCGGGAACCTTCGGTCCCTACTTCCAGTCGAAATCGTCAACTTGCGCATATGCTGCCGAGATCGCCATGGAGTTGATCGACCAGATGCAGACCGAGCCGGTGACCGGCGAAGAACTGATGACCTCGAAGAACTCAATGATCGAGACCTTCCCCCGGCGTTTCGAATCAGCGGCGCAAGTCGTCGGCATCTTCGCCCAGGATGAGATTCTCGGCCGCTCGCACGACTACTGGACCAACTACCGCGACACCGTCCGCAAGGTCACTGCCGAAGATATCCAAAAGGCCTTCGCCAAGGACGTTCGACCGGACAACATGATCATGCTCGTCGTCGGCAACATCGAGGAAATCAAGGCCGGACACCCGGACCACGATGCCCGCCTGATCGACTTCGGCCCGATCCATGAGGTGCCCCTACGGGATCCCTTGACCCTGGAGCCCCTGACCGAGTAGATCTTTCCGACTGACCAACACTACGCCCGGGCTTCACGCCCGGGCGCTGTTGTTGGAGCGTTTCGGCCGAGACAGGCCGAGATCACCTGCGCTTACAGGCCACCAAGGTGATGTCGTCCGATTGCGGCCGACCCTCTTCAAACTCTCGTGCTGCGCCAAACAGCGTGTTGACGATGTTCTCGGCACTTTCACCATGGTTGGTTTTTACAATATCAAGGATCCGCTCGATGCCGAAATCCGTCTCATCAGGCCCTTCGCTCTCGATGATGCCGTCGGTCAGCATAACGAGAAGGTCACCGGAGCCGAGTTGGAGATCGTTTCGGCTGACGAACTCACCGTCAGGAAAAAGCCCAAGCGGCACCCCCGTACTCTGCAGAGTGGCCCGGACGTCTCCGTCCTCGCCGAAAATGTACCCGTATGGATGGCCCGCATTGGCGTAGACGAGCCCTCCCGTCGGCAGATCGAGAATCACCAACACCATGGTGACAAAGAAACCGGCCTCGAGATCTGCATTGAGGACATTGTTGATTCTGCGGAATATCTCGCTCGGGTCCAGGTTGGCTCGTGTATAGGCGCGCAGATAGGCACGGGTCTGCGTCATGACCATCGCCGGGCCAATTCCGTGCCCTCGAACGTCAGCCACGACAATTCCCAATTTGTCGTCCGAAATACTCAAGAAGTCGAAATAGTCGCCGCAAGTAGCATCCGCAGGAAAGGCAGTTCCGCTGATGTCGTAGTCCGGAATTTGAGGGGAACACCGAGGATAGAGTCGCCGTTGAATCCCGGAGGCGATTTTCATCTCGGTTTCCTGCTCCTGGATCTTCCGACGCTCGGTCATGTCTTTCAGGACAGATACGAAGTGGGTGATCCGGCCTCCTTCGTCCGTCATCGGAGTGATTGTCTGTTCTGCGTGGAACAAACGACCGCATTTTCGGCGATTGACTGTCGTGTTCCTGAAGGTCTCACCCCTTGTGATTGCAGACCAGAGTTCGTGATAATACTGCTGATCTTGCTCGCCGCTTTTCAGAATGCGTGGGTTGCTGCCCAAGGCCTCGTCCGCCGGAAAGCCGGTGATTGTCTCGAATGCGGGATTGACGTATTCGATGATACCCCTTCGGTCAGTAATGAAAACCGCATCGGCCGTTTGTTCCACCGCGTTCGTCAGGTGCTCCGACAATTGCTCCGCCTTTTTCCTGCGCGTGACATCCTTGAAGACAACCACTCCTCCCTGGACATCGCCATCCTCCCCCAACAGTGGTCTTCCATCGACACTGACCCAAGCTCCCTCAGGAACGATTTGATTTCTGACAAAAATATCAACCCCCTCGGTCTCTTCTCCCTGAATCGCACGCGCCAGGGGCAATTGATTCGGTGGGAATGGCGTGTCGGTTCCAGGGAGGAACAAGCCGTATTGCTTGGACCACCGGGAACTCGGTCCGTCCTTGGGCCCTCTT
Organism: Holophagae bacterium; assembly: GCA_030618605.1. Classification (GTDB taxonomy): domain Bacteria; phylum Acidobacteriota; class Thermoanaerobaculia; order Thermoanaerobaculales; family Sulfomarinibacteraceae; genus DAOWGJ01. Next base: position 3,159 of record JAUXDC010000151.1, read on the forward strand.
CCTGATATTCGACGGGCCGCCTCGTTGGAAAGAAGCAATTGCCCCTGAGCATCTGCTACGACCACACCGTCCGAGATATTCTGGATAATCTCCCCCGCCAGATGGAGTTCCCTGCCTGATATTTCCCTCCGCCTTTTTCTCACAGCGAACATCCCGGCGCCAAAGAGAACTTCCCATCCCAGGAACGATGCAATCCCGAGGGCATGGGGTCGATGACTGACGACCCTCATCGGACACTGCCCGGTCACCATCCTCGTGTTCAATGTGACCGCACCGAGATAGACGGCAATACCCAAGACCGGGCCGATCAGGCTGATGAGAAAGACCAAGGGGCCGACTCGCAACTTTCCCAGGCCGCGGAGACGGCTCAATACCCGAGACACCGCTCGGGTACCGTTCAACGAAATTTGGACCGATGCACTCATAAGACGATTTCCATTTTTCAATATTGAGTCTTACTCTCGAAATATACACCATCTTTTCATCATGTGCAAATCTCGAACCGGATTTCCGATTTCAGCTCTGGAGATGTGGTTTCTGCCTCGATGTGACAGGTGCAAACATCAAGTCTCTCTGCTCGGCTCTCCGGTATCACTCAATTACGATCACCGGCGCCCGTTTGCTTTTGACGGAAAAATCAACGCGGTTGAGATGACGTTGATTGAGTCGCCAGGCAACTCGGCGACGGGTGGGTGATAGCATCTACACGGATGCGATGCCGGACGACAACCGCGATGACAGGTGCCGGCAGCCACACGGAGGCATGATGAGAAAATCGACCTTGGCCCTGTCTCTCGTACTCCTGCTGACCGGCGCCGCACTCGGCAGTGTGACGGTGTCCGCAGGCGAAACAAAATTTGCGCAAGACTCCTTGCCAGGAAGTTACGTGGGCGACCTGCCAAGCGCCAGTGGTGAAGGGACTCGTTACCGGCTCGACCTTTTTGCCGACCAGGTCTTCTTTCTTCGTTTGAGCTATCTCGGAAAGACAGAGAACGCCGACCATGACAACATCGGCACCTGGTCAATCGGGCCGGATGGCCGCACTTTGATCCTCCACAGAGGCCGGGAGGCACCGGTTCTGTTCAGAGTCACCGGCGAAGACACCCTGCTAAAACTCGACCTCGAAGGGCGCGGAATCGTCTCCGACCTCAACTACGATCTGGTACGAACGACCGGCCTGCCCCTGTTCGAACCGACGCTTCTGATGCGCGGCATGTACTCCCTCATGGCCGATGCACCCCTCTTCAAGGAGTGCCTGACAGGCCGCCGAATGCCGGTCGCCATGGAAGCCGACAACGCTGCCCTGGAACGGGCCTACCTCAAAGCACAGCGACGACCCGGCGAGGAACTGCTGATCGAGATTGAGGGACACATCGCCCAACGCCCGGCGATGGAAGGCGATGGGACGGTTGAGAGCCTGGTGGTCGACCGCTTCATCGGCGTCTGGCCACGGGAGACCTGCGGTGCGCCAATGGCGACCGCACCTCTGAGAAACACCTACTGGCGGGTGACTCGCCTCGGGGACCAACCCGTTTCGGTCAACGAAGGCCAGCGCGAGCCCCACCTCGTCTTCAGAATGGACGGTCGCGTAACTGGCTCTTCGGGCTGCAATCAATTGATGGGACCCTTCAACGCCGGCGTTTCTTCGATCGATATCGGCCCCCTGGCGATGACACGCAAGGCCTGCCCGCAGGGTATGGAGCAGGAACAGACGTTAACGGCGGCCCTGGAGGTGGGAACGACATGGAAGATCATCGGCGAACATCTGGAACTCTTTGACGACGAGGGGCAGGTCCTGTTGAGGTGTCAGGCGGTCTATTTGAGGTAGCCTTCTGGCTGAGGCACTTGCAAAAAAGGCCACAAAACGAGCAGCCACAAGAATGCACCAAAAAGAGAAAATGGGGGCCGGGAAACCCCGGCCCCACAGGTCGTTCTTACTGATTCAAAGGCGATGTGTCAACCGACGGTCACATCCCATGCCGAAGTGTTCCCACTTTCGAAGCCGTCGCTGAAGATGCTCATTCCGAAGGAGATCGTACCGGTTGTCTTGTCAACTGCCGGTTCGCCGATCAGCGGGGTCTGTTGACTGCGATCCCGGCACTCCAGTTGGTCGGTTTTCATCGTGACGACGATATCTCGCAGGGGCTGCTGAGATGCGTCGGGGGCCGCCTGAAGAACGACAAAGAAGCCCTCTGTATGTCCCGGTGTGACCTCGTTCCCTGCCAGACCATAACTCATGGCGTAGGTCAGGGTTCCGGAGCTCAAGCTGAGATAGGTATCCGTCGCTATGAGAGTGTCAACCCCTTCTGTCCACATGAGGTCGTCATCAAGATCGAGGTAGATCTCCATCCGGTCGACGATGTTGTTGATCTCAGTCGAAGTCAACGGGGTCCCGGCAGTGTCCTCGAAATAGAGTTGGAACCTGCTCATCTCAAGGCTATTGTCCGCACCGCTGCGACCGTTGTCCGAGATGAGAAAGTTGAAGATCACGTCCTTTTCCCCATCGTCAATAGCCGCCGGCGCGTAGTTATAGGCGAATGCCGCAAACTGACCTCCGAAATTTTCATACCACGTGACCGAATCTGTCGTTCCGGCGGCCGCCAGTACGACATCCAGATCGTTGTCGCCGTCGATGTCCGCGGCCAGGACCTGCCAGGGGGAGTCCAGGCCGCTTTCGATCGTATGCCGGGACCATGAGGAACCGTCCCCATCGTTTCTCCAAAGGTAGACATCGTCACCCAAATAGCCGGTACCCAGGATGTCGATGTCACCGTCATGATCGATGTCCACGGCCTGGACTTCGGAACCGTCGGACAGATAGCCCGAACCGACGTTGTGGGGCGTCCAGGTTCCGCCGGCGCCGTCGTTTTCGAACCACTTGATGTCGTCATCGTTACGGATGGCGCCGATGATGTCGAGGTCTGAGTCTCCGTCGATATCACCAAGGGCAACGCCACGTGGCCCGTCAAGACCCGAGATGTCACTGAAACCCCAGAGCGACGGGCCTTGGAGAAAGATCCGGATGGCGTCTTCGTAGTAACCCGTGGCGACGAAGTCCATCCTGCCGTCCTCATTGAGGTCACCAACCGCAACACCGTAGGCACCGTTAAAGGGGGTGAAACTCCCCTTTGTCCAGGAGCCGCCAACACCATCGTCGTTGATGATGATGGTCGCCTCATCGCCGTCGAATGCGGCAACGACCAGATCGAGATCGCCATCGGCATCGAGATCGACGGGTTCAACGGCATGGGCGCCGTTGAAAGAGGAGAGCACTGTGTGTTCCGTCCAGTTTGGAAGGACACTGCCATCGTTGGCCCACCAATAAATGGCGTCTCCGCTGACCGTCACGCCGAGGATATCCGGATGGCCGTCCCGATTGATGTCGGCGACGGCGACATCGCGGAAACCGTTTGTTCCTGTGTCAACGTCATTCTCCCACCAGAGGGAACCGTCGTCCATACCCAGGTAGAGCTTGACCCAGGCGTTGTCATATCCGCCAAGTACAACGTCCATGATGCCGTCCTGGTTGACATCGGCGGTGGCGATGCCCCTCGGGTTTGCCAGGCTGTCACGGATTGTGACGGGATCGGCCTCGGCAAAACGACGGTGGGTGTTTTCGTTCTCCCACCAGCTCAGCCTGTCTCCCGAAAAGCCGACGGCAGCCACGTCGAGATCACCGTCCCCGTCAATGTCGACGGGGAGGGCATCGACTGCGCCCGCGAAGGTGACGTCGATGCTGCGGCGCAGCCAGATGTTTCCGGCACCATCCGTGTTCTCGATCCAGAGGATTTCGCCGTCACCCTCCCGCGAGGCGACGATGTCGAGATCACCGTCAACATCCATGTCGGCGACCTCGACCGAGGCAGGCCCGTTAATACCAACGACAACGTTATGCTCGGTCCAGGAGCCGTTTTCGTACCAGACGACCTGGTCTTCGATTGCGCCCGAGGCGACGATGTCGGGCATGCCATCGTTATCGACATCCCCGATGCTGACGGAATTGGCGCCGTTTAAGGAGGTCGTCAGCATATGTTCGGTCCAACCCCCATTGGCAGGTGTGCCATCGCTCTTGAAGTAGAAGACCGTGTCGAGATCAACGTCGGGAACCACGATATCAAGGTCACCATCAAGGTCGAGGTCAGCGATCTCAACATCCCAGGGTTTGTCCACGCCCGAGGACACGGTATGACCATCGCCCCAACCCATCGTCCCCGAATCGGCGAGATCGTTCTCCTTCCAGTGGACTATCGGGTAGGTTCCTTCGCCAACGACAACGTAATCCAAATCTCCATCCCCGTCGAGATCGGCGAGCTTGATCGAACGAATGCCGACGTAAGTGTAGGTACTGACATCATGCTGGATCCAACTGAAATTGTCGTTCTCAAACCACATGACGGTCGCCTCGCTGGGATAGGTCACATTGTACTGCCCAATTATGATGTCGAGGTCTCCATCCTGGTCGATGTCGCCAACGTCGGCACTTCGCGGCGAATCCAGGCCTGTAGCGACGGTCGTACCGGAGGTTCCGCCGCCGGCGTATGCCCATACGATCCAGAGCTGGCCCGAGAACTCGGAGCACATGACCAGATCCGTATTGCCGTCGTTATTGATATCGCCGGCTGCCAGATCGACCGCGGCGTTGACCCCATTGGCACTGGTCAGGATGTCCGTCTGCGACCCGAAGGGCAGCTCGGCGGCGGCGCCCGTCATACAGACAAAGCAGACCAGAATCAGCCAGGCCATGAGGTGAATGTTGTTCGTTTTGTTCGTGCGTTCCATGAGTACCTCCCGGTCGTGTGTTATCGCTGTCTCCAAGATGGGCCAACAAAGACAAAACGACCATGGAAGAACGCGACAGAACCCGGACACGATGCGACAAAAGGATGCACAAATGCGACAAACACCGTTGAGAAGGGCGGTCTGAGAGCTTGTTCCGAATAAATGGCGGACGGGTTTTGGAGGGCCACGAAGTGCCGTTCGATGCCTAATCGAGGCGCTGCACTGAGCATACGGGCCAAAAATGGGACGAAGAAGACCCTCCACGGCACCCGAATGGTGCCGTGGATTCAATAATTACATGCCCCTCAAGGCATGACGTTTGACCACGCTGTCGTGCCTCCGGACTCGAAGCTGTCGGCAAAGAGCAGGAGCCGTCTATCTGGTCGGAAAACGGCTATACTCCAAGACAACGACAGAAATCTGGGGGACCGCGATGAACACCGTAATCACTTGGCTCAAGAACTGGAAGCTTGGGAGCTTCCGCACCGCGATTGTCACGGCATTCGCCATCTACACGGTGGTTGGTTTCTTCGTTGTGCCCCGCATCGTCAAGATGGTGATCGAGAAGCAATCGATGTCGATGCTGAACCGCCAGGCGACAGTCGAAGATGTTCGGTGCAACCCCTTCACCCTGTCGATAACCATCGAAGGCTTCTCCCTCCCCGATCGGCCCGATTCGGTGTTTCTGGCCTTCGACTCGTTGTATGCCAACGCCCAGTTGTCCAGTATTTTCCGTTGGGCCTTGACTCTCAAGGAACTGGAGATCACCAATCCCTCCATCGCTGTTCGTCGGTTTTCCGGCGGCACGATCAACCTGCTCGAGATAATGGACGCGATCGAAGAGCCGGAGAAGAACACCGAAGACAACGGCCTACCCCGGGCCATTCTCCAGGAGATCATCATCAATAACGGCAGCCTGCTGATTGAGGACCATTACCGGGAGAGTCCTTTGATGTGGAATTGGAGCCCGATCGACTTCACGCTGAACGACATCAGCACCCTCCCAGACGACCAAGGCGACAACGCTGGGACCATCGGCCTGCCCGGCGGCGGCAGCATCGCGGCCTCAGGATCGGTGGTGATGGAGCCCTTCGGGCTTGATGGCTCCATCACAGTTAAGCAGGTCTCACTCAAAC
>JAUXDC010000244.1 GCA_030618605.1 Holophagae bacterium
AAGACCGACGGCCCCCCCGCTAACCAGGGTGGTAGTTGTGGCGCTTGTGCATGTGGTATTCACGCAATGGGCCACCTTGAGGTCGTTGTTGGTCAGGTCCCAGTAGCTGATCAGTCCGAAGCCATCGTCGCCGATGGCGATCGAACTATTAATGCCTACGTTTCCCTCGGTGTCCAGGGTGGAGGTCACGGCGGTTGTGCAGGCAGTATCGTCGCAGTGGGCTACTTTGAGGTCGTCGGCAGTAGTGTCGAAATAGCTGATCAGTCCGAGGCCGTCGGCGCCGATTGCGATCGAGGTGTAGAGGCCAACGTTTCCCGTGCTGTCAAGGGTGGCTGTTGTTGCGCTAGTGCAGGCGGTATTGCTACAGTGGGCCACCTTGAGGTCGGCAGTGAATTGGTACTTGTAGCTGATCAGTCCGAGACCGTCAGTCCCGATGGCAATCGAGGCATACTGGCCGACCGTGTTGAAGCTGTCCACAGTGGAGATCCTGGTGTGCAAGTACGTGGGGTCAATCGTCACCGCGCCGTTGACGAGCACCAGACCATCACCCAAGCTGAATGTCGTGTCGTCATCCACCTCGCAGACCACCGTGCCGTCCTGGTTTACAACCCGGACCGATTCGCCCGCGGGGCAGGTCCCCGACACCCGGGTCTGAACAGCCGTTGGGACCACGCTGAAGGTGGTGGCAGAAAGATCCAGGCCGGTGCCCGGGAAGTAGACGGTGTTGGTGTCGAGATCGTCGTCGCACTGCCAGATCGATCCGTTCCACTTGGCAAGCTGACCGGCGCCACATGTCAGGGCGCCGACGGTGTCCTGGTCGGTGGCGGTGGTCACGACTTCGATGTCGTCTACCTGCAGCGTCATTCCGCCCCCGGCCGAGTTCTCAATATTGAAGGTCTGTGGCGAGCCCCACGGGCGGTCGATTCCGGACTGACTGAGTTCGGCATCCGGCTGGAAGTCCTCGCTGCCGTCCAACACCAGATCCGGCCCTCCGGCGGTATTGGCCGCTCCCACACCCGCTCCATCGGGCGAGTTGCTGACCCCGACCACACCGTAGGTTTCTCCCGACGGATCCGGCTCTGTGCCCTTGATGGCGGCGGTGGCCGAGGGCACGGACTTCTGGCCGTGTGGCGGAACGGCTGAACGTCCGCCGGACGCAGGGCGGGCGGTGGTACTCGACTGATTCTCGAGTGCTTGTTGATCAAATGGGATGGTTGCCGAACCGCTGGGATCCATGTATCGCCTCAGAACGCTCAAAGCCTCCTCGACCTCTCTCCCCGATGGCACGGACGAGACCCTGAAGAAACGGCCGGAAGACCACTCACCGGACTCCAACTCTTCATCGTGTTCCTGTCCGAACACCGCACGAACGAACCATACGTAGCTCCCACCGGGATCCAGGCCTTCGGCCAACTCCGGTTGCCAGGCCGTTGCACCGCCGGGCACCCTGGCATACAACACCTCTTCGCAGGTCGTGAGGTCGATATCCAAAGTGTTGCAGAGTGGCAGCCGTTCCGGGATGCGATAGACAACCACCTCGAAGGCTTGAGCGTTCGGCTCAGTTCCCCAGATGAAGGTAGGGCACCGCCCTTCAATCTCGGTCACCCGCTCAACCGCGCCGGGCGAAACCCCCTCTGCCTGTGTGGCCGCACCGAAAACGGGCACCATGAAGATGCTCAGAGTGAAAATCACGATGAAGATTCGATTGCTCATCAATGCCCCCGAATTTGGTGATCTGCTGATTTCCCAGCCAATGCACGACCTGATTCTCTCCTAAACATGGGTTCCAAAACCTGTTTTGTCAAGATGCGACTGTATAAGGGCTAACGCTCGGATTTGGATCGGAGACCGGTTGTGGCCTCGATCAGGGCCACAACAAAGTGCAGCAGCCCGAAGGCGCTGATCATGCCCTTGACCGAAGGGTCACCGAGAAAGGCTGCCGGCTGAACGGGCAAGCGTATGACCAGCATCGTCCAAATTTCGGTCCAGGGCGCCAAGAGAAAGAAGAGGCCGGCATAGGCCAGATATGTTGCATAGAGCAGCACCAAAAGAAATCGAGCGATCGGCACAAGGCGCATTGTAGCGAAATCGCCGGCGCAAAGCCTGTACTGAGGGCGATCTGGTACCTTGGCATGATGGCACTCCGTATTCTCTGGGCTTCTCCATTGCCTCCCGTCCGGTCGGGTGTCAGCGATTACGCGGTCGAACTGCTGCGTCCTTTGAGCCGCATGGCTGACGTCAGAATTCTGACGCCGCCGAGCACCGAAGGGTCGCCGGAGCTTCCTTCTGATCTGGCTTCACTTCTGGTACCCATCGAGACGACGGGCAAACCCGGTGAGGTTTTTGTGGCTCACTTCGGGAACAATCCATACCACCGTTGGATTCTCGAGCAATGCCGTGGCCGTCCAACAGTCGCCGTTGTCCACGATCTCGTTCTCCATCACCTTCTGGTTCATCAGGTTCTTGATGTCGACAAGGACCCCAGTGCCTTCACGGCTGCCATGGACGAGGCTCATGGAAACTCTGGGGCAGCCTTGGCTCGAGCCCGGGCCTTTGGTTTGAACGGGCGCCTGGATCCTTTTCTTTTCCCCGCGCTCAAAGCCTTGCTTGGGGATGCCGTTGCACTGATCTGCCACTCAAAATTCGGCCGACAGAAACTTACACGGGCCTTCCCTGGAAGGCCGGTATTGGGGATGGGGCTTCCTGCGGCCGATCCCGGCCCTGTGGATCGCGCGGATATTCGGCGGAGACTCGGAGTATCGGACAGCGACATTCTGATGATGCACCTGGGTTTTCTGACCGCGGAAAAAGGCATGGACGGAATTCTGGGGGGCTTGGCTGCTGCCCGTTCGGGGGGTGTCAACGCCCGATTGGTGTTGGTAGGGGAAGATAGCGGCGGTTCCGACTTGAAGGCCGTTGCCAAGGATCTGGGTGTCGGAGACGCCGTGTCATCAACCGGTTGGCTGGAGTGGGATCAGATGATGAAGGTTCCCGCGGCAGCCGACGTCGGCGTTGTTTTGAGGGTCCCCTCAGCCGGTGAGACATCAGCGGCGGTAGTTCGTTTCCTGGCATGTGGAACGCCGGCAGCCGTCATTGCCCGGAGGCAATTTCTGGAGTGGCCGGAAGAAGTGGCGCCCAGAATCACACCCGGTCCATCGACAACGGCCGAGATCGCACGCCTTTTGAGCCGTATTTCGAAGGATGGCGATTGGAAGGCCCGGAGAACGGCCGCCCGGGCGGTCTATGAGGATGGCCACACGCCCGAGCAGGCGGCAAAGGCAATGATAGATTTCCTCACTGGTCTCGAGGTCGAAAGAAAAAGTGAACCACGAAGACATTAAGAGCACGAAGAAGAAAAGATCTTAAGAAATACCCTTTGTGTTCTTTGTGTCTTCGTGGTTCAAATGTTTTGCGCCGGTCTCCCGGTCAGTCCGCGATTGCCTTGGTGGGTTGGGCTTGGGTTTGTAACTCTACTGCGGCCAATGCGGCCCCAGCATGGCTGAGATTGTTCTCAATGACAGTATCGTCGGGCGCCATTTCGTTGGCCTGAGTCAAGACGTCAACCGCATCCTGATAGCGTTCCAGCCGATAGAGGATTCCCGCCAATAAATTGAGAACCATTGGTTCGCCGGATCGCTCTCGGGTCAGGGGCTCCATGAGGGTCAACGCCTGGTCGGCCTGGCCTCGTTCAAGCAAGAGCATTGATTGGAGAATGTCGCCGTCGCCTTGAGAACCCGGTCCAACCCGATCCAGTAGGCGTTCACCCTCCAAGAGGTTTCCTTGTTGGAGCTGGCAGAGGACCAGCGCCCGCTGGACGTCTGCCCCGTTGAACCCTTGTTCAATGCTCCTCCTCAGCAGCGGTTCCGCCTCGTGGTATCGACCGAGGCCGAGGAGAGCCTGCCCGGTACGGGCCTGGACCGCCGGATCCTCCCTCAGCAGGTTCGCTGCTGCGGAGAAGGCCTGTAAAGCTCGCTCCGAATCGCCTCTGCGCAGTACCAGTTCCCCGAAGGCCAATTGCACTTCAGCCAAGAGTGGGTTTTCTTCCAACGCTCGAGCCAATTCGTCTTCGGCCTGATCGAGATTTCCGAGATTCGCATCCAACAACCCCAGTGCAGCCCATGCCCGATCAGATTGTGGGAACTGCTGTGTCAATTGTCTGAAAACATCGCGGGCCGCCGAAGCGTCCCCCTTGGACAGATAGACCTCTCCCAGTCGCAGGTTGAGGCCGATGTTTTCGGGTTGGAGACCCAGGGCGGATTTCAGCGCAAACTCTGCCTCTTGCCAACGTTGTTCTTGCTGGGCGGCCTCCGCCATCAACTCCAGGGCAGCAACATTGCTGGGTTGGCGAGAAATCGCACTTTTCAAGAGTTCAAGCGCGGTCTCCGAGTCACCTTGTTCCAGCATGCGGTTGGCCCGCAAGATCAGGTCCGGGATTGGAATGGCGCCGATTGCGCCAGGCCCCAACAGTCCATCGGTCCTGCCCTGAGCCAGATTCTGTGCCTCCTCGGTCCTCCCCAACATCGTCAAGAGTTGCACCTTGAGTGGAATCAACCGCCCATCCAACGGATAGGCCGGCAAAAGTCTGTCGATATCGGCCAAGGCGCCTTCAAGGTCCGATTCCTGAGCAATCCTGGAGTCAACCGCCGCCAAAGTAGCCTCCAGATCCGGTGCCGGCGGCCCGCTGTCGATATCGCCATCAATGACTCGGCGCCTGGCTCTTTCAAAGAACTCCATAAATTCTTCGGTGTAGTAGTCGCGAATCAGGGACAACGCGGGGAACTCGACCAGTGCGGCGTGCAGATGCGTGTTGACTTCATCGGTTCGCCCAAGGGCGAACAATGTCCAGCTGATATTGATGTGGAGGCGTGCCCTATGCTCTGCGTCTTCAGTTTCTGAAAGGGCCTTGGTGTAAAGGGTGACGGCCTGGGAAAACGAACCCTGGCGATAGGCTTGAACCGCCGCTTCTTCGCTAGGGGTGGTCTCCTGGGCTGAAACCAGACCGACAATAGAAAGGGTGATACAGACGAAAACGGCTGTCATGCGCAACTTCATGTTTGGATCTTACGCCGAATTGTGTGGCCTGAAAAGCACCGGTTAGAATCAAATGGTCTGGAGGCGACCGACAATGATGAAAAAACGAAAAATTTTGGTGATGATCGGGCTTGGTGCGGCGGTGATCTCGGGTTCCGCGATAGAGGCATCCGACAGTGCACCACACGCCTCATGCACCTATTCGGTGTCCCTGCCTCGCGGGGGGGAGACCTGGCGCCAGGGTACGAGCCAGACAATCTCCTGGACCAAACTGGGAACCTGCAGTGGCAATATCGAACTCGACTTGTTGAGAGACGGCACGAAGACCCATACGATCTCAACCTCGGTCACCAACTCGGGCAGCTATCGATGGACCGTTCCGTCATCCGCACACCCGGCCCGTGACTATTCAATCCGAATACAGGACAAGAACGATTATGACTCCTTCGTCGTATCGAACGATTTCACAATAACCAATAGTTCTGGATGTACCGTTGAGGTCACCGCACCTGCAGAGGCGGAGACCTTCTACAAGGAAGAAACCTTCACAATTCAGTGGGACCGTACCGGAAATTGCGGCTCACGAGTCACGGTGGACCTCTACCGCAACATAGGTTATGTCCTGCAAATCGATGGGGACGCCCCAAACAGTGGTGAGTGGGCTGGAATGATCCCAGGAGATTTCGCTACGGGTTCGGGATACTCGGTCAAGGTAGGCGATCTCGGTGATTCAACCATCTACGACTATTCCGGCAGCTTCACGATCGCCGGGGTCCGCCCCTGTGTCTTCGAGTTCACCAGCCCTTCCGGCCAGGACACCTGGTATACCGACCAGACCTATTCGATTCTCTGGTCCTCGAACGGCAGTTGTTCGTCGGAGGTTGCGCTCCATCTTTTGGATGCTGGAGATGAGATTATGACCATCGACAGCCGCGCGAGTAATTCCGGAGAGAAGAGTTGGGATGTGCCGACCGATATGATGTCGGGACACGACTACACGATTCGAATCCGAGATACTTCCGATGCCGAGTC